>JBJTVM010000492.1:0-2835 GCA_046081205.1 Pseudanabaena sp.
ATTGAGAGGTGAAGGTGAAGACTGTATTTTTTGGCTAGGGAAGACTTTATTCCAATTAGCAAACGCCACTATACCTACTGTACCTATTAAACCAATTAACGCCATAACAACTTTGGTGCGGTTGTTTTCGATACCTACTATTTTGCTTATCTCTCGACGAGGCGATCCCAAGCGTATAGTGTCTGCTTGAGTCTCAGTAGTTGTGGTTTTTAGCTCTTGATGAGCTACTGGATGAATAGCTATGGTTGGGAAAGACGAAGATTCTAGTGGAGAAATTATCTTCTCAGTTGGTTCTATCAGTTGATGTGGTTGGATTAACTGAGTTGGTTCAATAATTTTTGCTCCTGAGGGTGCTGGTAATGTAAGATTCACATCTGGCTGGGTGACCATGGTTGTTGCTTGCACTAGAGGTTTCAGGGTTTGCAAAGCTGTTAGGGCTTGTTCAGCATTGCGATATCTCTGACGGAAGTCATAGCGCACCATCTTGTCGATATATTCCACAAAATCATCACTCACCTGAGCCTTATGCCGCCAGCTAAACTCACCCGTTTCCGCGTCTTGCTCAAAACCATGACCATAGGGAGGCTCAGCAGTAAGAGCCTCGATCGCCATACAGCCTACTGCATAAATATCACTGGCAAAGCATGGTCTACCTTGATTTTGTTCCGCAGGCATATAGCCAAGAGTACCGATCGCGATCGTGCCACTTGCCAAACCAACCGTCACATTAGTCTGATTTTGCTGCACCTCACGCACCGCACCAAAGTCAATCAGCACAATTTTGTCATTAGCACGGCGACGCATGATATTGCTTGGTTTTAGATCGCGATGGATCGAGCCTTGACTATGGACATAAGCCAAAATCTCTAATACTTCACGCAGTAAACTTCTAGTCCTTGGTTCTGACCATTTGACGGTATGGTTAATCTCATCAGAGAGCGGATGACCATCAATAAATTCTTGAACTAAGTAAAACTGCCCATTGTCTTCAAAATAGGCAATCAGTTTCGGAATACCCCAATGGTTGAGATCATCTAGCTTAGATGCCTCACGCTCAAACATCTGTCTTGTAATCGTAATATGGGCAGGATCAGTTTGGGTAATTAGCCGCTTGACCACGCATTGAGAGCTAGATTGGTTGCTAAGTCGTTTGTGAGTATCTTCAGCCAAAAATGTCTCACCAAAAGCACCAAAGCCAATCTGTTTAACGATCCGAAAGCGATCCATCAGCATTTGATCAAGCATACAAACTAATCTCACACCATAGAATTTGCATTACAAAACTAGATTCTCGGTTTAGAAAATACTTGACACCCAGCTTTCGTGCTTAATATCAACCTAGTTTTATATTTATGCCATATTTAGATAGGTTTTGTAAATCATAAAAATTGTGTGACCTCCATACACTAAGACAATTACTATCCCAATTCAATTGTGATAACCTAAAAATGCCTTGCATTCAGGATTGAAGAGATGTCAGCTAATAGCCCAAATGTATTTGCCGAAGAATTAGCCAACGAGCTAGACAAAATCCCTGAGCAATATTGGTCAAACCTTTTGCAGATTATTCGTTTGTTTCGTGAAAGCGTTACCCCACACTCAGAAAGCAATTCTCAAGATCCTGCAATTGTCGAAGCCATTGAAGATTTAGGACTTGTCCATGCCATGCTAGAAGTCAAAGATGAAAAGCCTCTTAGTCTCCAAGAAGCGCTTGCTGAAATGGAAAGAGAATGAACGTTAATTACCTTCCAAGCTTTCTTAAAGAACTTAAAGCTCTCAGAAGTACACCTTACTTCAAATCTGTAAACATTCTTGTATTTGAGGAGATCCCCAAACTTGCTGGGTTAGCAGATATCAAAAATGTCAAAAAGCTACAGGGCTATGAAAATGCCTATCGCATCAAAGTAGGAGATTATCGAATTGGTGTGATCTTTGAGGGTGAAACCATTACATTTTGCAGAGTCCTGCATCGCAAAGAAATTTATCGGTATTTTCCATAAACTAATTCTCTTTCTGCTGCATATTCAATACAAGCTTTAAAATCTTCCCGCGTTAGATCGGGAAAATCTTCAAGTATTTCTGCTTCGGTCATATCAGAAGCTAAGTATTCAAGCACTTCATAAACCGTAATTCGCAAACCACGCACACAAGGCTTACCACCTCGCTTATTTGGCTCAATTGTGATGTAATTTCGGTAATTCATATTTGTAACATTAATGTAGAAATAATTTTAGGCAACTTCACTCAAAGCCTCACGAATCACATCATCACTCACACCATGACGTTTCAGACTCTCAATAAACATAGACACAGTATCTCCATCTAACCTCTCAAGATCCGCACGAAGCCCTTGACCAATATAAGCACGCACCAAAGGCTGATATCCTGAAAATCCTAACAATGGTGCAACTTTTTTCAAATCTTCAATCACATCTTCAGGAATGCGGATAGTCACCGTTGTCATGGGACGGTTTTTATCCAATCTTTGTTTTAAAGTCTTAAGCTTCATAATATTCACGCTCCTCATTATTCTCTCATTAAAGCCTTATATCCTGCTTGAACAAAATGCTTATCATAGGCAAGCGCTTCACTAATACCCAACTGCTCCATAATCTTAAAAGAGACACAATCCGTCTGGCTCCATGCCTTATCAGGGCGTTGTGCATAGAGAACTAGAGCTTCTTGAAACTGCAAAGTTGTCTGCGGAACCACTGTCACATTAGGATACTGATATAGATTCTGGATCAAGTTAACAGCAACTTGTCGGAAATATTCACCGCGATCGCTAAAATCATTTAACACCTCAACCAAAACCATTTCTGTAGTGACAATATG
>JBJTVM010000493.1:0-5741 GCA_046081205.1 Pseudanabaena sp.
GTATTGCGGCAATTCCTTGGCAGTATTCTTCTAACTTTTGTTGGTCTTCGGGTGTCATTGGCTTCGCGCGGGGATTTTGTTCTATTATCTCATCTCTACACTTATAAGCATTTATACTCAGTGCTTAACTGAGATGCTCCCGATTTGTTTCCCCGCCGAAGGCGGGGAGACAAATCCATACTTTACTAGACTGATAAACGCTATATACCAACTCACAGGAGTGTGGCGATAATTCTGTGATTTAAAAACCAAACCCTGTAAGGGTTTTGAAGGCACAAAATGGCGTAGCCATTTTGTGCCTTGATATTAATTCTTGTAGAGTTTTGACAATCACCGTTCTATACTCAAATAGAAACGTATATCGAAGTTTATGCCAGCATCACTGCGAAATCGCCAACATCCTTTAATTTGTCAGTTAGCAGACTGCATCGAACAAGTATGGCAAACCAATCTAGATCTGTCACCCTATAGCGTCCCAGATGGACTTGGCTATATTGAAGGACATCTAGAAGGCGAAAAGCTAGTGATTGAAAATCTTTGTTATCAAGCGCCTCAATTCCGTAAGATCCATCTCGAACTAGCTCAAGTTGGCAACGGACTAGATATCTTGCATTGCGTAATGTTCCCCAATCCTGAATATGCTTTGCCCATCTTCGGAGCCGATATTGTTGGCGGACGCGGAGGTGCAGTTAGTGCCGCGATCGTCGATCTCTCACCAGTAAATGCCGAGCGATCGCTGCCTGCTAAATATAGTCAAGCTTTGTCAGAACTGCCCGATCTCGATTTTTCGCAGCCCCGCGCTTTACCAGAATGGGCAGATATTTTCTCAGAATTTTGCTTATTTGTACGCCCCATGGGTGAACTGGAAGAACAAGCCTTTTTGCAGCGGGTACGTGACTTTTTGGCTATTCATTGCCAAATTGCGAGGTCAACTAAACCTTTGACCTCGGATCTTGAAGTTGCTAACACGATCGCAGGTCAGCAGTATTACTGCGAAAAACAACAACAAAATGACAAAACCCGTCGCGTACTTGAAAAATCCTTTGGTTCAGAATGGGCAGATCGCTACATGACCACCATGTTGTTTGACTCTGTTGCCTAATTTTTCAGAAATTCTGGTTATGAAACCAATTTTGTCATTTCCAATGCCAAAGGCGTTGGAAATGACAAAATCGTTTTTTTGAAAGCCCGCCAACGGCGGGCTTTCAAAAAAACGATTTTTATAATGAGAATTACTGACAGCTTGACACAAAAATAGACAAAACTTAACATTGGGCCTAAATTCATAGCATATGCGTTAAGCTATTACCTGTAAGGTAAAATAGTTATCGGTTGTAGCAATTGTTTTCTGTTCTGACAGTTTTTTTCTGTTTCATCGTGGCAAGCTTCTCTCCGACATCTCTATCTCTACATACTCACTGAATTCTTGGAGAAAGCATAATGTCTATTTACGTTGGTAACTTGTCCTATGAAGTTACTCAAGAACACTTGAAGCCTGTGTTTGAAGATTACGGCAAGGTCACTCGTGTTCATTTCCCTACCGATCGCGAAACTGGTCGCGCCCGTGGATTTGCATTTGTCGAAATGAGCGCAGATGCTGAAGAAGATGCCGCCATCACTGCACTTGATGGTGCTGAGTGGATGGGACGTGTCCTCAAAGTCAACAAGGCTAAGCCTCGCGAGAATAATGACTCATTTAGCGGTAACAGAGGTGGCCGTGGTGGGTATAGCAAGTCTAGTGGCGGTCGTTATTAAAGTTTTTGATGGCTCGGCTTAGTGGCTCCATCAAATAATTGCTCCAATAATTGCACCAAAAGGGCGAAGAAAACTTAGTTTTCTTCGCCCTTTTGCTATTATGCTAAGCAAAAGTATGCAAGCTTAACGTAGGTTTAGCATGGATTTGCAACCATTAGGGATTATTGTTCAGGGTTCTTTAAGTGACGGATTAGAAGTTCGACTTAATGGCGAGATTTCAGTTGAGGATATGCGCGTCGGTAAGTTTTTAGTAGTGCATGGGCGGCATACACGTTTTTTTTGTATCCTGACTGATGTCACCCTTGGTACGGCTAGTCCTCGCATTCTGATGAATCCACCTGATCCTGAGAATACTTTTTTGACTGAGATTTTGGCAGGAACTGGGACTTTCGGTACGATCAATCTAACGCCGATGTTGATGTTTGTACCAGCGAACCCCTTTGATCTGATCACTCAACGGGCAACTAGCCAAACTAGCGATCGCGTCAAAAAGACCAAACGCAAAAAATCCGCAACCTATGAAATTGTCGAAGAAAGCAATGATTTTCAATTGTTGCCAGTGAAGACAATCCCTAGTCATTTCTCGCAGGTATTTGATGCGACTGAGCGTGATTTTCGGATAGTGTTTGGTTGGGAAGATGATCCACATAAACGGAACTTTGCGATCGGGCAGCCGATTGACATGCCTGTGCCAATTTGTCTTGACCTCGATCGCTTTGTAGAGCGAAGTAATGGCGTATTTGGTAAGTCAGGAACAGGCAAGTCTTTTTTGACGCGCCTATTACTGTCAGGGATTATCCGTAAGCAAGCGGCTGTAAATTTAATTTTTGATATGCATTCAGAATATGGATGGGAAGCGGCGACTGAAGGCAAAAGATTTAGTATGGTTAAGGGGTTAAGGCAACTATTTCCTGCGCAGGTGCAGATTTATACCCTTGATCCTGACTCGACGAAGCGGAGGGGAGTTCGCGATGCACAAGAACTTTACATTAGTTATGACCAGATCGATGTTGAAGATTTGATGCTAATTCGGGATGAATTAAATCTCTCAGAAGCCAGTTTAGAAAATGCAATTATTTTACGGAATGAATTTGGAAAGAATTGGATTTCGCGATTATTAGCGATGACTAATTCCGAAATTCAAGAATTTTGTGAGCAGAAGATGGGCAGTAAATCTTCGATTATGGCTCTCCAGCGCAAACTCACTCGCCTTGATGATCTCAAATATTTACGCCCAACTTGTCCCGAAAACTATATTAAGCGGATTCTTGAAGCGATCGCCGCAGGCAAGCATATTGTCATTGAATTCGGTTCGCAGTCAAATCTACTTTCCTACATGTTGGCGACAAATATCATTACGCGGCGGATTCACCATTCCTATGTGCAGCAAGCTGAAAGATTTTTGCAGACCAAAAATATTAGCGATCGCCCCCAACAGTTAACGATCACCATTGAAGAAGCTCATCGATTTCTCGCACCGAATACAGCTAGACAAACGATCTTTGGGACGATCGCCCGTGAGATGCGGAAGTATTTTGTGACTTTGCTCATCGTCGATCAGCGTCCATCGGGAATTGATAATGAAGTGATGTCGCAGATTGGAACGAGAATTACAGCTTTGCTCAATGATGAGAAGGATATTGACGCAATTTTTACAGGTGTAGCTGGTAGTGGTAATTTGCGAACAATTTTATCGAAGTTAGATTCTAAGCAACAAGCTCTCGTATTAGGTCATGCTGTACCAATGCCTGTGGTCGTCCAAACTCGCCCCTACGATGAAACTTTCTATCGCGAGATCGGCGAAGTACCTTGGGAAGAAATTTCGACACCAGAAGTTTTAAGGGTCGCTGAAGTTGCTAAAGCAGACTTAGGGTTTTAATAACCAGAGATGTGACGCAAAGCGCCACGTCTCTGGTTCAGTTTAGAAAGAGGTGAACAGATGACTAGTATTGTTATAGAAAATTCTCAAGAAAAGTCCATTCATAGCTCAGAGTCAATTCCTAAACTGACCCTAGAACAGTTTTTGAGCTTACCAGAAAATGATGAAAGCTATGAACTAATTGATGGAGAAGCAATTAAAAAAGTGTCACCAAAATTTTTTCACTCTTCTTTAACGACAGTATTTTGAGCTGAGTTATCAGGTTGGTCTCTTGGGATTGGACAAGTATCGATTGAATGGTCAGTAATTCTAAAACGACGAGGTAAAGATTGGGTTCCTGTGCCTGATTTGCTATATTTATCTTATGAGCGCCTTGCCGCAGATTGGCGTGAGGATGCGCCATGTCCTGTATTGCCAGAGTTAGTGATTGAGATTGTATCGCCTGAGCAAACTTTTAATCAGTTAGCACAGAAAGCGACGGATTATCTCAGTGCAGGAGTGGAAAGAGTATGGGTGATATATCCACCGATGCGAAGTATTACAGTGTTTTTTGGCGATCGCCCCCCTGAGACTTATCGAGGCGATCGCTTGTTAACAGATGAGTTGTTTCCTAGTTTAGCAGTCACATCGGAGCAGTTCTTTGTTAAAGCAGGTATTTAGCGGGCAGGGCTGGAATTACGATTTAGGCGAAATACTAGAAATTGAGTGACTTGGCGATTGCTAAAGTTATCATCACTTACCAAAATCAGGCTTTGTGAGCCATCGGCTAAACGGGGCCCAATGGTCATTCCTTCTAAATTATCTAATTTAATTCCTAGCGTGGCTAAATCTAAAACTAGCTTCTTACGGATAGATCGCACATTGGGACTGTTCCGAAAGCTCTTGATCGCTGAAGTATCATTAGCATCTCCTGTAAAAATCTGCCAAATTTTAGCGCTCAGTCCATCGCTTCCATTAGAGCGCTCAAGGGTGAGAAAGTGTCCGCCGCGATCAAGGGATACGATGTCATTGACACCAATTTGAGTGACAGGCGGAGTCATTGCTTCGACGGGATAGCGATGCTCAGTAACGATTAGCGGCGCAATATTACCAACCAGATAATGCAAAAATCGGCTTTCAGATGGCTGACTTTCATCGTCTTGGGTATCCTGAGCAAGCGCATTTTCCGTAATCGCAAAAACGCGATAGGGATCGCCGATGGAGTCACGAATTATTGTCAATGCTTCAAACCCAAGATTGTCTTTTACTCCCTGTGGCTCTGGATTAGGAAGTGGATTTTTGTTAGAGTTTGGTTCCTTTTTTGGCTCGAATAGGTAGCGCTGAGGGATCGGTAAACTTCTGAGCCATTTACCTGTCAATAGGTCAAACTCGTTGATAAAGGGTGGAATACTCTTGCTAGTTACACCTTCACTGGAAACGAGAACGGTGCGATCGCCTGTTAAGGCAATTCCTTCTGGATCAACTTCGCCCTTAGCATAGGTGTTACCCGTTTTATCTTTGAGAAAATCTACGCCAATTACTTCTACATTTTCGAGGTTAGGCTGTTCTTTTTGAGAGCTAAATTTCAACTTAAGCGCGTAGAATCTCGCAGGTGCAAATTCACTGCGATCGTCAGAAATTGCATAGAAAATATCATCAATGCGATCGTATGTCAGTCCCGATAAGCCGCCTACGGGAGTATTCTCAAAATTTTGTTTTGGTAGTTGATACTCGTTAACAAAATCTAATGACACTTTCAAAAATGTGCGATCGCTTGCTATGACGGGTAAATGATCGAGGCTAAAGGTTGTCAAAAATGCGAAACAAAAAACAACTAACAACTTCCCAAATTTTTTTGACAAAAGAGAAAAGTAACGCCAAGTGATACCTTGCTCTTTTGTTTTTTGATTTTGTTTTAGCATGATCAAAGTTACCTTTACTAATAGCTGCATGTTATAGCTGTAGCCATCTAAGTCAGGACATAAAACCCAAGATGGAGTTGCGGCGCGAAGCGCCGCGGCACTGGTCATCTAAAACGTGATCGACGTATTTCCGCCTTTTTTATCGGCTTGAAATGGACGTTTCAGCACCTATCCCTCATTAGCTGACCAGTGCCAGCGCCGCAACT
>JBJTVM010000494.1:0-3602 GCA_046081205.1 Pseudanabaena sp.
TTTGAGTAGGACTTACTTGGATGGGGCGGCGTTTTATCTGGCTGAGCATCCAGTTGTGGCGCTGACCTTGAGATATGACCGAATTGATGCATTTTGGTTTACGCTTATGCATGAGTTGGGGCATATTGTGGCAGGGCATCAAGGCAGCTATCTTGATGATTTGGGCAATCTTGATGTAAACGATGAGAAGGCTGAGGCTAATCGGTTGGCTGCTAATTGGCTAATCGATCCATTGGCTCTTCAGGATTTTGTGGTTAAGCATAAGCCGACTTTTTCGCGTAAGGCGATTGAGGAGTTTGCTCGTAGTCAAAAGAGACATTCTGGGATTATTTTGGGACGTTTGCATAATGAGCAATTGGTTCCTCATAAGAGCTTGAGAGCTTTGCTAGTTAAGGTTAGTCCTTTTTTACAACCTATTTAGTACCCTAAAACTTTATGTCTCAGATGATCTCCATTGAGTCCATATTGTTGTCACTTACTCTTGTTTTTAAGCATTTTCAAGTTATAGTCATAAATAATTCTCAAAACATTAATATATGCGGGGTGATTTAAGTTATGCCTAACGATGATCTAAAGTCGGATATCTATGCAATCCAGCAATCTGTGGTTGATGTTTTGACACAGGTACGAGAGTTGATGATCTATGCAAGTAAAAAGTTAGAGTCTTCAAGTGGCAAAGAGAGACGCTATGCGGAACACGCTAAAAGCATTGAGAATGAAATTACTAAGGTCAAAAACTTAGAGCTACGCATGGCGATCGCTGCTCCGATGAAAGCAGGTAAGTCAACGATCATTAATGCGATCGAGGGGCAAGATATTTTGCCTAGTCGTAACGCAGCAATGACAACATTACCGACTGAGATTATTTTCTCAAAAGATGTTGCTGAACCAAAACTCAAATTACGTTACAAACTAGATCCAGAAAGTGATGATTCTGTTGATATCTATTCCGTTCTTAGGCGATCTTGGCGAAAACTACAGGAACAAATTGACACAATTGGTATAACTCAAGCATCTGAAGATATTGCCGAATATCCACATTTACAAGATTTACTAAGAGATGTAAGCGAAAGTCCAGAAATTCCTTTTCTATCACAGGTTTCAGGCACAGAAGCAATTCAAAAATCATTAACCGATCTCAATGATTTAGTGCGTCTATGTGGAATTTTAGTGCCTTCAGACAATCCATTAATGTCTTTAGTGTCTGTACCTCGCATCGAAGTACCTTTTTTAGATGAAAATTCGGGATTGAAACTGGATAGTGTCGGCAAGTTGGTAATTGTCGATACCCCCGGA
Source organism: Pseudanabaena sp. (assembly GCA_046081205.1). Lineage (GTDB taxonomy): Bacteria > Cyanobacteriota > Cyanobacteriia > Pseudanabaenales > Pseudanabaenaceae > Pseudanabaena. Next base: position 1,297 of record JBJTVM010000494.1, read on the forward strand.
CCGAATGAAGCTGGTGATTTAAATCTGGGTAATGTAGTTAAGCTTCAACTTGAAGCTAGTTCTATCATTTTACTTGTATTGGATTACACTCAGTTAAATGCAGAAGCTGCTGAGAATGTAAGAAGTGACGTTGATAAAGTTTCTGAGATCAAGGGTAAGGATAGCATCTATATCCTAGTTAATAAGATTGATCTGCGTAAAGGTAAAAAGGACATGACTAAAGAACAAGTCCTAGAATTTGTACAAAATAAGTTTGACATTCAAGGAAGTTCAGATCGGGTTTTTGAAATCTCTGCCAGTCGTGCTGCCTACGCTTCTAATTTTCGCAGTGAATATCGCATGAATCCAGATATAGATGAACCTCAATCAATGGAAACTGCGGAGCTTTTAGCACGTCAGGCTTTTGGTGATATGTGGGAAGATGAATTTCCAGAGGCTTCAATGGGGCGGATGCTCAAGGCTGCTGATAGGATTTGGAGCAAGTCTGGATTTGCAGATTTTCTGGAAAGAGCGATCTCAGTTTTGATGACTCAGGCAGCACCTCGGACATTGAGTAGCGCTCTCAACGATGCGAGTGGTCGGTTGACGGATCTACAAAATAATACCAATATCCAAAAAGGATCTTTTGGGCAAGATGTAGCTAAGCTAAAAGCAGCAATTGATGCCTTGGAAAATGATCTGCGTAAACTAAATGATTGCCGAGACAAACTCAAAGTAGAAGTTGTAGGTCTTCGCAGATCATTGGAGCAAAAACTAAGCTCTAATCTAGTTGATATGCAATTGCAAAGTCGTGAGCAATTAAAGAGGGTCTTTGGCAGAAAGGAATACAGCGAGGCGGGAGTAGTTAAGAAAGCTGGCTTAGGTCTTACAAAGCTTTTAGGTCTACTTGTTGGCCAAGATTATCAAGGTACAGGCGAAATTAAATTCAAATCTGCTAATGAGGCAAATAGATTTGTTGAAACTGCTACTGCTTCTGTCAAGATGATTGTCAATGATTTAATGTCTATTGCTAGAGAGGATGCTTGGCGAGAAGTTAAGAGTTTGCGTAATAGAATCGAAAAATTGCTTAGAACCAAAACTAAACCAATCGTCGAACAAGCACAGCGTAGGTTGTCTAAACAGTTTAATGTAACTCTTGAATTGCCTGATATGTTTGATGAACTATATCTAGAAGATGTTAGCTTGGATATTCAAGCTAAGTCTCGTTCTAGAGAATACACAGAATATAAAACAGTCAAAGAACGCCGTTGGTATACCCTTTGGCTTTACGAACATACAAAACAAGTTCCAGTTAGTAGAACTGAGCGTTTTTTCGTTGTATCTATTGATGAAGTTAATAAAAATGTTGAGGAATCTATTGAAGCAGCAGTTACAAAAGTTAAGCAGCAAGTATTTGACTACTTAGAAGAAGATTTTCAGGCTGTACTTGACAAATCCTTTTCTGAACTTGATCAATTCCTCAAAGGTTATGAGGAGTCATTGCAGGAATCTATAAATGTGAATAAACAAGATGCTGAAAAACAAGCAGAGCGTAAAGCTGTACTCGATAAAATTTCTGATGATAGTGCGAAATTGAAGGGGGCTGTTGAAAAGCAAAAAAAGCGCGTCGGAGAAATTCTAAAAAGTAAACAATAGCTATGCAATTTAATTAATTCCTTTATGTCTAGAAGAGATGATTTACATTTTACTTTGCGCCGTACCCTTGAAAAAGATGGATGGATAATTACCAGCGATCCCTTGATCTTGGTACTTGGGCAGACACTTTTAAAAGCTGATTTAGGAGCCGAAAAGCTTTTTACAGCCGAAAAAGAAGGACGTAAAATAGCTGTTGAGATCAAAGATTTTGATGCGTCTTCGGTAATTAGCGAACTGGAGAAAACTATGGGTCAACTTCAACTTTACCAATGGGCTTTAGAAGAACAAGAACCTGAGCGTCAATTGTTTTTGGCTATAAGTCAAGCTGTGTATATTTCACAATTTCAAAGACCAATCTTCCAGATAGCCATCCAACGTAATAAAATTAATTTATTAATCTATGCCCCAGATCAGGAGGTAATTGTCAAATGGATAACTCACTAAAGTATGTAGACATCCTCAAAAAAACAGTACAGGATGCCACAATCGATCAGCCTAGTCTGCAAGCAATCAAGCTTTACCCAATTTGTGATGCTGAGTCTGGGCATTTTTTAGTTCTTGCGACAGGTTGGGATAAACAGCGCTGGATGGATAGTGTACTGTTTCATGCGCGACTTATCGAAAAAGATAACAGCGATCGCCAAGTCATCATCGAAGAAGACAACTTTGAG
>JBJTVM010000495.1:0-2049 GCA_046081205.1 Pseudanabaena sp.
CGTCGAGGCGTAGCGCGCCGATGCGCCGAAACTGATTATTGATGTGCTGAATAAATTTCATGGTTTATTAGCGGATAAGTCTTACCACGGGATTGATTTTCATGGAATTAAATCGGCGATTCCTGAGGTTATTGATACGGCTTTGCTGGCTGAATTACTTAGACCAGATCTATCAATTCTGGATACGGTTGATGGTGTTGCTGATTCTGAGTTTGAAAATGCTAAGGGTAAGGATAAGCGGGAGTTGGCTAAGCTTCATGCTTTGCTAAAACGTGAAACTACTTTCCATGCTGATGAAATTAGGCAAAAGATTGACCGTGAGGTTTTGAAGCAGTGGTTGATGGAGTTTTTGGATATTCTCTCTGGGGCTATTGCTCATGGTGATTTGCATATTCAGTATGGAAAGTTAACGGTTTCTCTCTTAGATGAGCGCTTGCGGGATATTGTTCATAGGTCGGCGGCTAATCTTTATCTGGATGCTACGGTTGATGGGTCGGATCTGCAAATGCGTCTTGATGCTCCTGTCCATACCATTAAGCAATCGGGTGAGTTGGTGATGCCGCAGATTTTTCAGGTGCATAATCTGGGGCGTTTAGGAATTCAGCGTCGTGAGGAGAAGACTGCTAAAGTTCAAGCGATTATTGCCCATCTTACTAATCTTGATCCAACTACTAGAGTGATTGATTTTAAAAAGTTTGCTAGTTCTGAGGCTCATGGTTTCTGGTTTCGTGATTCCCGTGGGTCTAACGACTTTAAAAATGCGAATACTTTTGTGATTGTAGGGACTCCTTGTGCCAATATTGCGATGCTGCGTGCTGATTATGTGGCAATGACAGGCTTACACCCCAAAGATAAAGATACTGATTTTGCGGCATTTGTCGATCGCCATATTCTGGCTACTGTCCAACAGTGTTTTGGCAGGAAGGCGGGCGATCGCTTTCAGGATGGTGATCAGATTTATTTCTTGTCGAATTTTGATTTGGGTGATATGCCCCATACACTCATCAAGTCTGGTGATATAACTGCTGAGGCGATGTCTAATTTGGAGCTTTTGCAATTTAGGGTAAATCAGGTGATTAATTCTGTGACTGATGGTGGTTTTGATTTGCTGAATGCTTCTCAACGCCAGCTATGTCAATATTTTGATATTTCCCGTGGTGTTTTACTGCATCATTTGGATTGGATCAATTCGTTATTAGATTCTCTATATAACCAATTGATCCATAGTTTTAATGAAAGTCTAGTTACTCTTACTGATTCTCAGGATTTAGCAATTATTGATCTGTGGGTTGGTGCGACTGAGTTGTTTTTGGCTGAAGATATACCGATAAAGGAGACTTTGGCTGGCATTTTTGAGTTTTTTACGGAACATATTCCACTCTATTTACATAATCATGTTCTGGCTAGGCTTTCCGATAATGCTCGCTATAAGTTGTTTGTGACTTTGGTGGCTCCTTACTTTTCGCAGCATCTCTAATACTAATTCACAGAAGTGTGGAATACTAATTCACAGAAGTGTGGCTACACTTCTGTGAATTAAAAACCAAACCCTGTAAGGATTTTAAAAGCACAAAATGGCTACGCCATTTTGTGCTTTGGTATAATTTGTTTGAATAATGTAGTGTCTAAAAAATGTCTGACAATTGGATTGAAAGTCTTAAATACGATGTTCAAGGATTGATTCCTGCGATCGCGCAAGATCACCAAGATGGCACAATTTTAATGATGGCTTGGATGAATCGCCAAGCTCTAGAATTAACTCTATCAACTGGCGAAGTTCATTATTGGAGCCGATCGCGCCAAGAGCTATGGCATAAGGGTGCAACTTCAGGGCATATCCAAAAGCTCAAAAAGCTCTACTACGACTGCGATCGTGATGTAGTTTTGGTCAAAATAGAGCAGGTTGGTGATGTCGCCTGTCACACTGGCGCAAGAAGTTGTTTCTTTACAGAAGTTCCGATCTAATAACAATTCACGATAGTAAGGATGGGCGGCGCTTCGCGCCGCCCATCCTTACCTATTTAGCACTACCCCTGTAAGGGTTTTAAC
>JBJTVM010000496.1:0-3883 GCA_046081205.1 Pseudanabaena sp.
TTAAATACTTGATCAAATGACCAAATCCTAGTAAATTGCTGACCAACCAATCCACTATTGCAGTCATGTAGGTGCTTGTTGTTATGCTGGAGCTTCATGGATGGTTAAGCCAACAGAAAAAACCTTTTACAAAAAAATCAAAAATTTTTAGGGCAATGGTTTATACAGGGCTAGGCTTAACTAGCTTTGCCGCTTTTGCTTTGCCCATATTGGCTCAAACAGATCGAGCTAACACCTTAACACCGCAAATCATTACCCCCACTTTGCGATCGCCTTCGCCACAATTACCAACCCAAACCCCAGCGCCCCTCCCCTCCCCCGATGAGTTACTAAACCCCTCACGCCAACCTGTCACTCCTCAACAAGACGTACCTGTAACTGGAACGATTACAGTCAATCAATTTGAAGTTTTAGACAGTACCGTATTTACAAAAGAAGAACTAGATCAAATTCTGAGTCCCTTTACTAAGCGACCAATCACTTTTTCAGAACTGCTGAAGGCGCGATCGCAGATTACCGATCTATATATAAGCCGAGGATATATCACGTCAGGAGCCTTTATCCCTAACCAAAACTTACAAAATGGAGTGGTGCAGATTCAGGTAATTGAAGGAGGACTGGAAGATATAAAAGTAACTGGAGTTGAACGGTTAAGTCCAGACTATGTGCGATCGCGAATGAATATAGCGACAGGCGCACCCCTAAACCGCGATCGCTTGATTCAAGCCCTCCAAGTTCTCCAAATCAATCCGCTAATTGCCAGTATATCCGCAGATCTGTCAGCAGGAACACGCGCTGGGCAGAACATTCTGGAAGTGCGGATTAGAGAAGCAAAATCTTTAGAAGCGCAACTATCTCTGGATAACAATCGTGCTCCTAGTGTTGGTTCACTGCGTCGTAAGGTTCAAATTAGTGAAGCAAATTTAACGGGGTTGGGCGATAGGCTGAATATTGCCTATAGCAATACTGATGGAAGTAATTCCTATGATCTTAGCTATATGTTACCGATCAATCCCTACAATGGCACGATCGCTTTTGCATTTAATAATAGCAATAGCATTGTCTTGGAAAAGCCCTTTAATATCTTGGATATCTATGCAAATTCCTCATCATACGATCTGACTTTTCGCCAGCCCACTGAGCAAACCCCTAGTCAAGAAATAGCAATCGGTTTCACGGCTTCCTATCGTGAAAGTTTAACCAGTTTGTTAAAGATTCCATTTCCTTTGTCCGCAGGAGCAGATGATAATGGCGTAACTAAAACTACGGTTTTACGTGCCTTTCAAGAATTTACACAGCGCTCTAGTCAGTCAGTAATTTCATTGCGATCGCAGTTTAATTTAGGTCTAGGTGGTGTATTCGGCTCCAATGTAAATACTAGCTTCCCTGATAGTCGCTTTTTTTCATGGCGTGGACAGTCGCAATATGTAAACTTACTTGCACCTGATACTTTTCTGTTACTTCGTGGGGATTTGCAATTAGGCGATCGGGCTTTGCTACCTTCAGAGCAAATTGGTTTTGGTGGACAAGATACCCTACGCGGTTATCGTCAAGATGTATTGCTCGGCGATAATGGATTAAATCTATCCGCAGAGTTGCGATTACCAATATTGCGTGTTCCTGAATGGGAAGGTTTATTGCAGCTTGTGCCATTTATTGATGCTGCTGCCGTATGGACAAGTTCTGGTGCAGCCAACTCTAGTTCCAATACATTATTAGGTACTGGTTTAGGATTGCGTTGGCGACTCGGCAATACTTTAGATCTGCGGCTCGATTATGGTATTCCATTAATTTCTGTGCCAAATAGTCGTAACACAGCCCAAGAAAATAGACTTTATTTTAATCTAAATTTCACTGGGTTCTGAGCTATTTGGACATAAAACCCAAATAAAGGCGTCGCGAAGCGCCGCCTTTATTTGGGTTTTGATTTTCTTGCATTGCTATAGTATTGTCATATTTGCGTGAGCTTATAGAGGTGTCGCCATGACTCAAACCCAAATTTGCACTGAGATATCTAGCAAACAAGAGCAAGATCAACATCTCGTGTATTCGGGAATTACTTGGGAGCAATTTAAGCTAATCCAAGCGGGTTTTTCCGATTCAAATAGAGTAAGGCTTTTTTATTACCAAGATACAATCGAAATCCTCATGCCTGGATATGCCCACGAATTCTATAAAACAATTATTGGTTTCCTGATTGAACTATTTTGTTTAGAAAGTAACATTGAATTTGAACCAACGGGTTCTATGACTCAACAGCGTGAAGGTGAAGTTTCTGTTGAGCCAGATGAATCCTATTGTTTTGGCGCATCAAAGGCTACTCCTGACTTAGTAATTGAAGTTATACTTACTAGTGGCAGTCCCAAAAAATTACAACGTTATCAAGCCTTGGAGATTCCAGAAGTGTGGTTTTGGCAAGATGGCGTATTTAGTCTCTACCGTTTACGCAATCGCAACTATGAAGCTATTTCTCGTAGTGAAATTCCAGAGCTTGCAGGTTTAGATATAGAGTTATTAACTCGCTGTGTCTTAATAGCGCAAAACTCAAGATTAGAAGCCGCAAACACTTTCCGTGATTCCCTAAAGGGTTAGAAATTCTACTCATACTTTAGTGATGTAATAATCATCTCAGCCAAAATGCGTATCTATCTCTGGTAAATAATCTTGCTCTCATAACATGTTACAGAATTTAACCATAAAACAAGCTTTTGGTCTAACCCATTTAAGTAAAGCGTTGTATGCTAGGCATATCGATACAATAAGCATAGCTCTCAGGACATGAAGTATATGGGAGAATATAACTTTAAGAAGACAGCGATCGCATCAGTAATTTCCATTATCAGCTTTAGTCTTTTCTCCCAATCGAGTTTTGCTCAGAATGCGATCGCGCCAGACAATACGCTTCCAGTCAATACATTAGTTAATTTTAATAGCGCAAATAAAACCTACACAATCACAGGTGGTACTCAGGTTGGGGGAAATCAGTTTCATAGTTTTCAAGACTTTTCAGTACCGACTAGTAACACTGCACACTTTGATACTGCACCAACGACGATTAATGCGATCGGACGAGTTACTGGCTCAAATGTCTCAAATATTGATGGGATATTGAGAACTAATGGAACAACAAATTTGTATTTAGTTAACCCCAATGGAATTGTGTTTGGCGCAAATGCAAAGCTTGATATTGCGGGTTCATTCAGCGCTAGTACGTCAAATAGTATTAAATTTTCTGACGGTAGCGAGTTTAGTGCAACTAATCCCCAAGCACCACCTTTGTTAAATGTAAATATGCCATTGGGTTTGCAGTACGCTAATAGCAACACAGGGGCAACGATTAGTAATCGGGGTAATCTCTCGGCAGGACAGGATTTGACTCTAAATGCAGATAAATTGGATTTGCAGGGGACTTTGCGATCGCAGCGAGACTTGACACTTCAAGCTCAGGATTTGGTGAAGATTCGTGATACTTCTACTAATCCTTTTGTCGCTGTATCTGGACGTGATTTACGCATTCAGGGTAATCGATCCGTTGACATCTTTACTTTAAACCATGCTAATAGTGGCTTTGGGTCGGGTGGAAATATGGTGCTGCGATCGCAAAATCCTGTTATTGGTGATGCACATTTCTATGTGGGTAAAAATTTAAAGATTGAGAAGCTAAATGGAAGTTTAGGTAATTTAATTAGTCCTAATGATCCCGTGATTTTGGCTAGTGGTGACGTGTCTTTGGGGGACTATATAGGAGCATCCCTGCATATTTTGGCAGGAGGAAGCGTTACACTTGGGAATGTCACGATCAATAGTACTGGCGATGTTGCGACTACGATCAACCCTAGTAATACAACTCTATTTAATGCCACAAAGACCTATGCCGATCTGG
>JBJTVM010000497.1:0-4679 GCA_046081205.1 Pseudanabaena sp.
CCACAATCTGAATCATTTACAATGTTGTACCTCAACAAAGAGGGTTTCAGCTACTGTCCTCACCAAGAACTGAAGTCAGCTAACTAGCAATTATACTGAAACTTTCTGCGTGACTACCTTAAATTATAATGATTATACAGAAAATTTCTGGATAACACAACTATTTAGCGTATTATATGGAGCCTTGCTGAATAACATCCCATATAGGTGAGTTATACAGAAAAATGAAGGTTAACACGACAGAGAAAAAGCTAAAAAAGCTTCTAGCCCGATCGCTATCCATATTAACAATAACTTCTTGATCCTAAAAGTTAACAAGACTTTGCTAATATTTGCGCGATCGCATCAGCCATTCTCTCAGAACCACCTTTTGCGCCAACCCGTTCCATTCCATTTTGTTTGCAACGTTCCAAATAATCGCGATCGCTAAGAGTTCGCTTTACGCATTGAGCCGCTTCTTGCAAAATTTGGGGAGTAGCTGGTTCCTTCCCAATCGTTTGCACTGATAAACCTAACAAGCGTTCCTGTGCATTGGCAAAACGATAGGAAAACTGGGGGCCATTTCCCATGATTTGAATTACAGGTTTCCCCAAACCGACCATCTGCTCAACTGCCGTTCCCGCCATGCCGATCGCTAAGTCACAATGATGCAAAATATCCGCAAACGCATCACTAAAACAAAGAACACTGATATTTGCCTTTGGATGGTACATCTTGCCATCAGCATATTGCCAACCAGCTTGGGCAGCTAGGTCAGGCAATTGGGGGGCGACACTTGGAACGATCGCCGCGCGAAATTGGACAGGGTGAGGTACATATTCTTGAGCAATCTTTTCACATAGCTGCAATTGCAATACGAGATTCTCAGCAGCTTCAGGCAAGCGACTTCCTGACAGTAAAGCGATCGCAGGCACATCAGGACTCAGAGCTAAATCTTTGCCCGACGGTTCCAATACATCCATAATTGGGTAACCGACAAAGCTCGTATTTGGATAGCCTCTTTTTCTAATTAGTTCGGCACTATAGGCATCACGGGTCAAAATCTGACGACATCGTGGAGATCGCATCATTAGAGCTTGTAGCCAACGTGGAGCATACCGATTTTCGTAAAATGCTGATGATGACACTAAAAACATGGCATAAGGCAACCCCGTTAAATAAGCAAATAGCGCAGGTACAACATCACCCGTCGCAAACACAAAATCACAGGTTTTACCACATTCTCTCGCCGCCTTAATTTGTTGCCAAGTCAAGTTAATCAAGCCAGATTGAAAATCGGCAATCTGCTTCTGCACACTCATATAGGCAAATCCCCCCGACGGTAAGATCTTGGTCTGAGTAGCGATCGGCACACCAGCACGTCGATAAGCATTCCCTTCACCAACAATCGGCAAGGCGATCGTTTCTATCTCTGGATATTTTTGCCTTAAAGCTTTGAGAACTTCACAAGCATTGAGGTCTTCACCGTGACCGTTACTAATGAATAAAACTCTTTTGGGCATTGAAGTCACGATGATAAAGCTAATAACTAACTGATCGCAAAGAATTATCGCATTTTCTTTAACTAATACCAAAGAAGAAAATGGCTACACCATTTTCTTCTTTTAAAACCCTGACTGGGTTTGGTTTTTATAGCTGTCGCCAAGTGTAAACCCAAGAATTGATTGGTGGTGCTCCGCACCACCAATCAATTCTTGGGTTTTGATAAGTTTATTTGCTCGATCGCAAAACTTGTAAACTACCACCCGCATAAAGTTGGCAAGACTCAACTTTAAATCCAGATTTACTCAAAAGCTGTGGCAGATCGGTTTTAATTAATTGCCATGCAGTTTCTGTCTCAAATAGCCACAGGAAGGTGGCAATAGGTGGCCAAAACAATGGATTAACGGGACGATGAAAATCAATAATGATAAATTTTCCTTGTGGTGTCAAAATCCGATGCACTTCTTGAATGATCTGCTGCAACTGCTCTGAGTCCATCTCATGCATGGCTGTATTCGTGAGTACCAGATCAAACGTGCGATCGCTAAACGGCATTTTCTCAGCAAAAGATTCAACATATTCTGCTTGTGGCACATTTTGCTTAGCGCGTTTAATGGCGATCGGTGAGGCATCTAAGCCCGTCACATTGTGGAAATGGTTAACAAGTTCCCTTGTCGCCTGTCCTGCTCCACAACAAAGGTCAAGAACTTTGGCTTCAGGATTGATTGGCAAATCTTTTAAAAATAAACGATGAAATCGCTTTTCCCCACCAACACTAATCGCAGCAAGAGCCGATACAGTGTCATAAAACCATTGATAGCGATAACTCCAGTCACGTAAAATCGTTGTCATTCCGTTAAAGTTAAATTCATATTCTATATCAATCCTAAAAGGTTTGTGAGAGTGAGTCCCGAAGGGGCACACTCTCACAAACCTTTTAGGGCGTGTTAACACTTCACAATAAGATCAAGCTTGTTTTCTGTTTAGCATTTCGATCAGCTGCCTTACGCTATCAGCTTGTTTATCAGCGATCGCTGTTTGACGATCAAGAGTATGTTCAATTCTGGTCATACGATCGTTGGACTCCTTAACAAGCTGACTCAATACCTCTCTAGTTTCTCTAGCTTCTTCCGAAATACTGTTGATTTCTGCTTTAATGTTTGGGAATTCAAGATATAGAGATTGGACAAGTTGACCGATATTCTCAATCAAAGTATTGATCCGTTCGGCTTGTTCGTCAATCTTGTTAGCAAAACGATCTAGTCTTTCATCTGTCCATCTTTCAGTCATTTTTATTTTCCTCTTTGATGCGATCGCTTCATTATTACCTAATCCCCATTACAGCGCTCTGCGCTAGCTTAAAACCCAGAGTAATTTTTAAAAGCGTCATGGGGCTGTATTAATAACCAATAGTTACATTAGCTCGTTAACCATTCTAGGAGATTTTGAGATAGATTAAAACGCTTTCTAGTGCTAGGATCAATACAAACATGTTTAGTTAATGCTTTAGCGATCGCCTGTTTCTCGCCACTTTCTAGATCAAAAGATACTTGATATTCAATTTGAAAAGAATCAGGGCTTAGCAAGGTTTTTACTAGCGAAACCTCTATGCGATCACCGCAAAACATTGGTTTAAAAAAATCAATACTTGCATGGGTAATAGGCACAGCGATCGCTCCACCTCTAAAAAAAGATTTAAGCTCAATTCCTGATGCCGCTAATGAAGCTTCGTAGGCTTCATGACAAATAGATAATCCATTAGCAAAATAGACTACTCCTGCTGCATCAGTGTCACGAAAATAAATTGTGCGATCGTAAATAAAGGGTAAATTCATAATTCTCATATAGCAGTTTTCAAATGAGTGCATACTCATTTGAAAACAAAAAATTACTCCTAGCAAGGGTTTTGAGTTTTCATTTTGCCTACGGCAAAATGAAAACCAACAAAGAGGGCGCATAGCGCCCTCTTTGTTTAAGCACGTTCCATTACTTGTGCCATCCGATTAATTTTAATCATGAGTTTATCGAAATCATCGAAAGTGAGTGACTGGGGACCATCAGACAAAGCTTTCTTTGGATTAGGATGAACCTCGATCATTAGCGAATCAACACCTGCAGCGATCGCCGCCAAGCCCATCGATGGCACATATTCTGACCAGCCTGTACCATGACTAGGATCGATCATGATTGGCAAATGGGTTAACTTTCGTAATACAGGAATTGCCGCTAAATCCAAAGTGTTGCGAGTATATTCACGATCAAAAGTTCTAATTCCACGTTCGCAAAGAATTACATTGGGATTTCCTTCAGCAAGAATATATTCAGCCGCCATCAGCCAATCATCAATGGTAGCCGCTAATCCTCGCTTGAGGAGAATTGGCTTATTCTGTTTACCTACCTGCTTCAACAATGAGAAGTTCTGCATGTTCCTAGCACCGATTTGCAGAACATCGGCAACTTCAGCAATTTTCTCAATATCGGCAGTATCCATTACTTCCGTAATAATGCCTAAGCCACTTGCTTCTCTTGCCGCCGCTAATAGAGATAAAGCACTCTCACCATGTCCCTGAAAGGCATAGGGAGAAGTCCTTGGCTTATAAGCTCCACCCCGCAAAAACTGCGCCCCTGCTGCTTTTACACGCATGGCAGTTTCCACAATCATTTCTTCATTTTCAACAGAGCAGGGACCTGCAACTGTCACTAAGGGATGATTTTCACCGATCGCAATATCACCATTAGGCGTAGGTACAATCACCACGCTCGATTCATTTTGACGATATTCACGACTAGCACGTTTAAAGGGGCGTTCTACCCGCAAAACTGACTCTATCCAAGGGCTTAGTTCTTCAATACGATGGCGATCGAGGTCGGCTGTCTCACCCACCAGTCCCAATACAACTTTATGTTTTCCCACAATTTTCTCTGGTGATAATCCCCAACTAGATAGTTCTTCGCAGATCCTCGCAACTTCCTCTGCGGGTGTACCAATCTTGGTTACTACGATCACGGCTAGTCTCCTTTATTAGTTTTCTTTCCCTATCTTAACGTGAATTCGATATTGCCATTTGGGGCGTGCTTCGCAAGCCCCAAATGGGGAAAATGGTAAGAAGCGCTTGGCACTTCTTACCATTTTTCGCTTTCATCGAACTGACGTTATCTTAACGCGAGTTCAATGTAGCCATTTGTGCCGTGCTTCG
>JBJTVM010000498.1:0-10201 GCA_046081205.1 Pseudanabaena sp.
TTTGGTTTTCAAGCCACAAACGTGTGGCTACACTTTTGAAATTTGGTATTAGTTAACCTAATCGTAGATTTGGTCAGTGCTGGCACAATGCGATCGCTTGCCATTCTTGCACCAGAAATATTTCTTGCTGTGGGGCCCACACGCAAAGCAGCTAAGCCTCCCATGACAAATAATTCGCAGCCATGCCATCGCAAATGTTCATCGAGAATTGGAAATCCATTAACTAGGGGTTGAGGATATTGCTGCATTATTTGGTTTAGCAATGGTTCTGCTTTTGCGTCAAACCCTGTACCTGTGGCTAACCAAAGGTGATCGCAAGTAAGTTCCATGCCATCGGTACAAATAACTTGCCAATTGCTACCATGCCATTGTGCTTGAATAACTTCGCATTCTGGATGAAATTCTAACCTGCCTTGATGATGTTCCCTTCGTAACTGAGTCATCACCGAGGGAGTCATCGAACCACCATCTCTTGCAGATAAGACCATTTCTCGCCGCTTTTGCCAATCGGTCTCCGCATGAAACCCCTTGAGATATTTTGGCCCAAGCCAGCCCGCATCGGCATCAAAGAGCTTTTCTTTAAATTGCCGACGGGAAAGCAGCAATACTTTTGCGCCACGAGAGATCGCACCCAAAGCCAAATGTCCACTGGTTAAACCACCACCAACGATCAAGATTGTTTCTCCTGCTAAGCGCTGCGTCGCTAAATTGAGATCACTAGAATGCACAAGGCGATCGCTAGGAAAGTTAGGAGCAATTCGCTCAATCCAATTGGGAATTTGTTTAATGCTGTTATTGGTGGCTAAGACTACGCGCTTAGCAGTGATGCTTTTGCCATGACTTAGCCCCAGTCGGAAACCTCGACGGGGTGACAGAATTGGCTCTAGGTCAATCACTTTAGCTGTGATTAGTAGCTCATCAAGTCGTTGGGAAGCGATCGCCTTTTGGCAAAAGTCACGAAATAGCTTAGTAGATGGCAAGTCATAGGGAGGAAATAATTCATTGGGACGGTTTTCGGCGAAGCGGCGCAATGCGAAGGGATCGGGGTCGGGGTGGTGGACGGCAGGCGATCGCAGATGGGGAATTTCTTGGGCAGCAAATTGGCGATGCCATTGGGTGAGCCAGTCACCACTTGGATCAAAAACTAGGATTTTTTCGCGTAAATCTTGACGTTTCTGCAAGAGGTGCAGAGATAGGGTGAGAGCATGGACTCCTGCGCCAATAATGGCTATGTCAATATCAAAGTTACCTTGAGCCTGAATCTTGACTTTACTATCGAAGGGCTTCAGGGATGTGTCAGGATAATTAGATGAAGATTCTACTAAGCGATCGCCAAGTTCGAGCTTAGGCATAGTAAGCTAAGTTACAATAATGATAATCGTTATCATTTTATATCGGTTTAAATGCTAAATGTCTATGTCTATCGCTACATCTACGCCTCAGATATCTGACGATCCACCTGCTCAAGTATTGGCGATCGCAGGATCAGCAGGAATCGGCAAAACTGGTTGGATCTTTCAGCAAATTGAGCAAATATCTGCACCAGTTGTTTATTTCTGCCCCAGTGCTGGTAATGTTCCCATTGACCCAACTTGTCTCGCCGCAGAATTTCCCAATGTGCAAATTTTTGCCGATGGGCAGGAATTAGAACTGATTGAACAAGTAGAGCAGGGCGCGATCGCTTTAATTGAGTTAGGCTTTCACTTAGATCTGCGATCGGGCAATATGTTGCTGGAAACCCTAGCAGCTAATAGTGTCTTGAAGAAGATTGCCCTTGTCCCTTCAGGCTTGACAAATTCGGAATGGCACGAATGGGCGGATCAAGTCATCGAGGTCAAATATGATTTAGATTTTTATGACTTGCAGATTTGGCGATCGCCCTTTACGGGACAGGTCTTTGATCCTTCGAGTTTGAATGTCCTTTGGTATGAAATTACTCAAGGAGCCTATGGGGAAGTCAGCCGCGCGAAAGGAATTTTCGACCTGTTCGATGGTCGTGCTTTTTATCTCGATTTTGTCACAGGGAAGGAAGATAGTCTCTATCTACCCCTTGACCTGCCGCTTTGGTTAGATGGTCGTCCTGAGCGCTTTAGTGGGATTGAGGTCGTTGGGCGTAATCTCGATGGCAAGGCGATCGCCCAGTGCCTCATCGATTGCTGTCTATCGGAGGAAATCTTGCTCCATTATCAAAACCAAATTAAACAATCTCGCCAACAATCTCGCCAAGTGGCGGCGTAAATCTTCTAGAAGTTTTTCAGACAAAGCCTGATCTACTTTACCTACCTAATGGAATAAATCAAAAAATGAAAATCGCTGTAATGTCTTGTATTCATGGCAACTATGAAGCCCTTGATGCAGTTTTGAGAGATATTGACCAACAAAAAGCTGAGAAAATCTTTTGCTTAGGAGATCTTGTTGGTTATGGGCCTTTTCCTAGTAACGTCGTGGAAATGGTGCGATCGCTGGATATTCCGACCACACAAGGCTGCTGGGATGAGGATATTGTGGAAGGACTGAACTCCTGTGAATGTAGCTATCCATCAATGCTGGCAGAAAAGCGGGGACGGATTGCCCATGAATGGACAAATGAGCATATCTATCCAGAGACTAAGGAATATCTCGCGGCTTTACCGAAAGTGATTAAGGAGGATAATCTCGCCTTTGTGCATGGTAGCCCTCAAAGTCAGCATGAATACCTTTTGCCAGAGTTAGATGGATTTATTGCCCTAGAGCGAGTTCTCTCGACAGGAGCTGATACGCTCTTTTGTGGTCATACCCATGTGCCTTATGTGCGCACCTTGGATGCAGGGAATTTACGTCTCTTGGTGAGAACTGGAGTAGAGGTTCCAGAAGCAGAAATGCGTGAATTTAATGCTCCCTTAAAGCGAATCGTCAATGTTGGCTCGGTTGGCGAGCCGCGTCATGGTCGCCCCAACGCTACCTATGTGATCTATGACAATGATAGCGATCGCGTTACCTTGCGGGAAGTGGAATATGACTATCAAAAAACCTGTGCGGCAATTATTGAACGAGGGTTGCCACCAATCTTTGCATGGCGCTTAGCCAAGGGTTTAGAATTTGCTGAGCGTGCTGATGATGCTTCCCACCTATGCGAGAGAGGTGTTTAAATGCAGAATTCTCTCTTTAACTATGATGCCAATGTATCCTTACCAACTAGTGAATATGATGTTGTAGTTAGGCAAAGTATTCCTGCCTATGATGCTCTATTTACGATGATTGAGGCTTTATTCAAGCTTTATCTCGCCGATAATGCCCATATTTTGATTGTGGGTGCTGGTGGAGGTAATGAAATCGTCACCTTAGGACAAGCTCATTCAGAGTGGAAGATGACGGGTGTCGATCCCTCTGAAAAGATGCTAGAAATAGCTCAGCAGAAAGTTGACAGCCTAAATTTAGCAAATCGCGTTACTCTGCAAAGAGGTGTCATCGAAGAAGTGTCGGCTTATGAATATGATGCTGCCACAAGCCTCCTCGTCATGCACTTTTTGGCTGATGATGGATCAAAACTTGCCTATCTGCAAGCGATCGCCAATCGCCTTAAATCAGGTAGTCCTTTCTTGTTGGTTGACTTTCAAGGTGATAAACAATCTAATTCATTTAAAACCCTTGTTGCCGGTTGGCAGAAAAGAGCAGAGCTTGCAGGTATGGATCGAGAATACTTAAGTGATTTCGTAGATAAAATGTGGCAACACCTATGCTGTATTCCAGAAAATCGCACAATTGAACTACTTGAAGAAGCTAATTTTAAGAATATAACTCGATTTTACTCGGCATTTGTCTATACGGGCTGGCTATCATTTGCAGGTTAATCAATCTAGCGATTAGGAGTAACAACCTTATAAGGGTTTTAAAAGCACAAAATTGAGTAATTTTGTGCTTCGGCATTATCTCAATCAATACGTTCAAAAGTAAATCCAAAGTAAGAACAATGACTAATTGGGCAATATTAAGCGGAATTGAGGCGAATCTTACAGCTTATGAAGCAGTGCTAGAAGATATTAAGCGACAGGTTCCGAAAGTTACCGAGCTTTATATTCTTGGTGATGTGATTAATGCGAGTGTGGATAGTGAAAAAGTGGTAAGGAGAATACGCTATCCCCGCATCGGTGAGCTTGTGCCGCAGGTCTGCAAAGGCTGGTGGGAAGAGCAAGTCATGATGCTGCATGGATTTGTGCCTGATCTTGAGCCAAATCCTTTAGTCGAGAAGTATGGCATAGCTACTGCAAAATCTCTTTGGGACAATATCTCTAAGGAAACCGTGTCATGGATTAGCAATCTTCATTTTGCGTTCATGGAGTTTGATTGTCTATTACTACATGGCAGTAGTTTGAGTGTGTTGGAAGAAATCACGCCTGAAAGTTCACCTTTACTACTCCTAGATCGCATTGGGCGAAGTAATGCTAACCGCCTGTTTTGTGGACGTTCTGGACAAACCTTTCGCTACCAAATTAAGGATGGTTCTCTCAATTCCCATGTGTTAACCCTTGATGGCGAGGGGACTTCGCAAACTTTTAAGACCAGCGATCGCCTCGCGATCGGGGTCGGTAATGTTGGCGGCACTCCCAACCAAGCTACCTATACGATTTATAGTCCTAATACCGATATTGTACAGTTTCGGACAGTGCGTTATGGTAAGAGCAAAGGCTTTGGCAAGGGCTAACATATAGGGGCTTTGAGTTTATTTACGGGAAGATTAAAGCCCCTATATATGATGCCAATTCTGCTCAGTTTCATCATCTGCTGGAAAGAGACACTCAATTCTAATTTCCTGAAGAGTGATGTCGTAGGGAGTCCCTAGAGTGGCGATCGTCGAGAAAAATCGTAAATTTAGCTGATTATGCTGGAAGTGCGTTGTCAAAATCAAATCATTGTGAGTGGTACGAATGGAATTATGCCAAAGCTCGGCAGCTTCGGGATAACGAAGGAGTTCATTGAACAGCAAAGTAGACTGTTCGCTTTCAATGGATGAGCCTGCTTCGCAATAGATACGCTGAAGTAAATGCGCCGCCACTTCTTGCCAATTAGCAATAAATGGACGTAGCCCCTGCGGGTCAAAGGTGACTTTCATTAAGTTAACTTTTCCATCGACACAGAAGCGGCTCTGCAACTTAGTGGGCTCGATGAAGGTGCTCAGAAGTCGAGTTGCACCTTGATTGGCTAAAAGTAAGTTCCAGTAGCGATCAATTACGATTGCAGGATAGGGTTCTTGCTGACGCAACATAAAGTTGATCGCCTTACTAATCGATGTCATTTCAGGAGCAGATAGATCTGTTTCTGCATGAATGGGTGCAAATCCAGCCGCACTCAACATCAGATTTTGATGTCTAAGAGGAATTTCTAAAACAGTTGCCAATTGCAGTACCATTTCCTGACTAGGCTTGGCACGTCCTGACTCTAAAAAGCTGATGTGACGTTGAGAGACTTGGCTGGTCAGGGCAAGATCAAGCTGACTAAGGCTGCGGCGATCGCGCCATTGTTTTAGTAGTATGCCAAAGGTGGTAGGTTTATGGCTGATTACCCTTTGCTGCATGACAAAACCCTAGAAAAAACTTTAGAATAAATGACTTTGATTACCTGTGAGGTAATTGCTTTGATTATCTCCCTTTGGCATGATCATGGCAATCATATCTAAGTAACTAGGCATAGGTAAGCCTAATCCCTATAAAGATATTCTGCCCGCTACGCGGGCGGAATACATTGTGGTTTTAGGTTTTAATTGTGCTGAGCTACTTGGAAAGTTTTCCTCTATCGCTTTAACAGGAGTAGCAACAAGATGACATTTTTTCGCTCTTTTCTATCTGTTTCTACTGTACTCATTTTCACAGTGTCAATTTATGTCATTGTGACGCTAGGGTTTAATTGGACAACTATCTATTTTAGTGATTTTGCTAAAACTTGACTGGCGATCACAGTTCAATACAGATCTTTTGATTTATATTTCTCTTATGACAATCTGGGTTATGTGGCGAGAAGGTTTTACCCCTAAAGGTTTTCTATTTGGATTTTTGAGCTTTTCCTGTGGGGCGATGTTCGCTTCCCCCTATTTGTTATTTTCGACCTACAAAGCCAATGGCGATCTCAAGTCAGTACTTCTAGGTGTGCATACAAATATGACGCACAGTCAATCTGGCGATCACCTCTAGATTGCCATTGCTAATTTCATAACGAAATAGCCCCATCTTATACCAATTCACAGAAGTATGGCGACACTTCTGTGAATTGGTATTAATTAATCAAAGCTTCCAACTGTTTTAGCAAAGCTTCCAACTTCTTTTGCTTTTTCGCATCCTTCCAAACAGGCGAAGACTTTGACGCTTTGAAAGTAAACTCAAACCGAGAACGTAGATCCATTGGTTCAGTAGCTAGAAACTTTTGGGAGGCTTCCTTAATCCTACCCTTGATTTCACTTAAAGATAGACCATCATCGATCGCCTCATCCAACAACTGTTTTTGAATTTCTAGATCTTTAACACCAGCGATTAACTTAGCCTTAGTATATTCAATCTTGCCCTCACGCAAAGCCTGAACTACTATCTCCGAAAGCTTCAGCAAAGGCAATCGATTCGTCACAAAAGACTGCCAACTCATCCGTCCTAATTGCTCGAAAATCTGTCCGATTTGCTGGATTAGAATGGCATTGTCAAGTTCGTTATTATTATTTTCACCACTGATAATAACGTTATTATCAGTCTTAGATAGATGAGGTTTGTCATTGATAATAACGTTATTATCAACCTCGTTAATATTATCAGAGCCACTAAAACCATCTTTACTACGGTTGTTTTGGTTGAATAATTGACGCAGTAAATTAGGAATCTCATCCAATGGGCGCGAAAGCTCAAGTGCTAATAGATCGAGAATCCCTTCTGTTTCTTCAATAGGATTAAGGTCTTCTCTATGGAGGTTTTCAACTAGAGCAATTTGCCAAGCCTCATTATGATCTAACTCCTTCACAATCACAGGAACAGCCTTTAAGCCTGACAACTGCGCCGCCCGATAACGACGCTCACCCGCAACTAGTTCATACCCACCTTCTGAGCGAGGGCGTACTAACAGCGGTTGTAAGACTCCATGCTGAGCGATCGAGGTAGCTAAGGTTTGTAACGCTTCTGCATCAAAATAGCGTCGAGGTTGCTTAGGCGGTAAATGGATATTGGCAATTTGCATCTCAACCTCAGACTTTGAGCGATCGCTAATTTCCGTAACCTCAGGAGCAAGCCAAGGAGCGCTAGGAGCAGTAATACGTCCACCAAAAGGTTTTGTTGTTTTACGGGTCATGCCAATTTCTCTATATGGTCAATAATTTTGCTCATGATCTTTACAGCAGGGTGCTTAGCTTGTAAAGCTGCTAGCGGTAATCGCTCTTCACTAGCATCAACAAATGCTGTAGCACGAGGAATCGCATCAAACACTTTACCCCATACGGAGAGTTGTTCATTCATCGCCTCAAGAGTACGAATATCGGCGGAGTTGCGCCCATCGTAACGGGTCGGGACAAAACCAATTACTTGTAATTGCTTATTAGGTTTACTTTTTACATAGGTAAGTGTCTGCAATAGCTCATCAGTTCCCTCAAATGCTTTGAGATGAGTTTCTACAGGAACAAGAACATGCGTCGCGGCAACTAGAGAAATGTAACTGAGCAGACCCAAACTTGGAGGACAATCAAGCAGAATGTAGTCATATTGCTTTTGTACCAAACCTAATGCATCTTTGAGTCGAAAATCTCGCAAAGATGCACTGACCAATTGCATCTCCGTAGCACTTAAAAGACGATTTGCTGGGACAAAATCCATCCCTAATAAATCTTTGTGAACAGGTAATGCTTCTTCATCAATGATTGCATTAGCAACTGTTTTACTCAACTCAGAGGGAACTAGCCCGACAAACTTAGTAAGAGATGACTGCGGGTCCATGTCCACTAACAACACTTGGCGATCGCGTTTAGCTATTTGATAGCCTAGGTTATGGGTAAGCGTCGTTTTGCCTACACCACCAGCTTGATTAAAAATAGCTATAGTTTTAGTCACAAATACTTTTAACCTCAGCGATGATTGAAATAATGCCAATTATACCAAAGCACAAAATGGTGTAACCATTTTGTGCTTTCAAAACCCTTACAGCGTTTGGGTTTTAATTCACAGAATTGTAGCCACACTTTTGTGAATTGGTATTATTTAACACTAGGTTAGTTAAAAAACAAGCATAAAGCCAGATTTTATAGCAAAAAATGATATGCCATAGCCATTTTATTTTTTAACGTGAGTTTGATATAGCCATTTGCATTGGGATAAATGAAAAAGCAAGAAGTAAGTGCGGCGCAAAGTGCCGCACTTACTTCTTGCTTTTTATTCCTTAAAGATCTTAATTCCTAACAACTGGGCGATCGCAGGTAAAATTGCCTCGGCTCTTTCGATATCGAGGTTAGAAAAGTTAGCATCACTACTGACAGTGAGTTGATTTGATTGATTGCGTTTAACTCGCTCTCCCATTTGGCGACGCTCAGGTGCAGGGAAAGTGGCAAAGGTACGGCGAAGTAAAGGCAAAACTAAATCAAAGGTATCCGTTGCCAGTTTTGTCACCCAGTTATCGAGAACTTGCCAGAGGCGATCGTCATGGAGTAGGACTAAACCACTACCCTTGAGTAAACCTTCTACCCATGCGGCGGATTGACTGGGTTCATTGGCTAGGGAGAGAAATAACCCCATGCGTGTTTCCACATCGTTAGCAGTAAACATACCCGCATCAAGAAGTAAGCGACAACAACAACCCGCTAGCAGTCCATGCAATCCCGATTGATCGGCAAGTTGAGAAAGTACTCTATGCCATGCTTCTGCATATTCAGAATTTTGTAAGAGCAGAATTGACTGATTAACAGCGATCGCTAATTCGTATATCGCCGCCGCCGCTTCATCATTGAGGGAAGCGCAAGCAACGGGCAACCCCACGCAAATGCGAGTAATTAAGCCATCCATCACATGGGCAACAATATTGGTATCGATTTGGCGGACATTGCCATAGCGCAAGAGGTTGGCGAGGGGTGGGACGGCTTGCATCAGGTGGGAGATATCCGCAGCGATCGCGGCTTCCGCTTGGAGGCGTACCATTAAGTAACTAGCAGCATCGCCAAGATTCGCTAGCAGCACTTTGTCTACTAGTTTGGTAAGGGTCGGTAAATCTTTGGCTTCGTTGGCTTGCTTGCGAGTAAAAACCGTCGCCGCTTCCATAATCGATTGTCCCCATACACCTGCCTCAACTAATCTGACCGCAAATTCTGGTTCCCATTGCAATTGCCAAGGTTCTTTAAAGGTTCCTTTACTAGTGCTGAACTGGGTTCTGCCCCAAGGGATATTGAGCAGGGCTAAGCGATAGAGTAAATGTGATCGCTCTAGGTCATTAGCATTTCGCAGATCTAATTCTAGGGTTTTAGTATCGGGCTTGAGTCGGAGTCGCTTTTGCTGACGGATTAAATCCTGTTGCAACGGAACCATCGGCGTATCGTCAGGGACTTTGCCCATGCGATCACCGACAATTAATTCCTGATGAATGAACTGCATCGGTAAGGGATCGCCAAAACACAGCACCGATTGAATAGCTTCGTTGAGTTCGGGCAATCCTGCTAAAGGGCGATCGCGCATTGCCGATAAAGCTTCTGCAAGGCGCACTGCTTCGATCACACTGGCAGACGAAGCATCAATATCTTTGGTGCGTAAAAGTCGAGCCACACAAGTAACCCACCGAATGGCGACTTGGCTGGAACTATGGTGGAAGTTATGCCAGAGGTGGTCATACCAACCCGGGGAAACTACACCTGCGCCGTAACCACTAGCGATCGCTAATCTTCCGTAAGTCCAAGGAATCCAAGTTGCTTCCACTTTGACTTTGGGCAATCCCTTTAGTATGGCAACATCATTTTTAGCAGGCGGCAAATTCACCAGAGCAGGACTGTGCCAAGCACCACAGACAACAGCGATTCGTTCTTTGCCTTCGGTGAGGGTAGAGCGGATGGTTTGCCGCATATAGGCTTCTCGTTGTTGTTCGAGTAGGCGATCGACAGGACTTTCAGATAAATCTTCAGCAGCATCTAATTCTTCTCTTAGAGCTGTCATCGCTTCTAAAATTGCTGCAAACAATTCATGACTATCGCGCCGATGTTCCACCATATATTCCCACCAGCGCT
>JBJTVM010000499.1:0-12617 GCA_046081205.1 Pseudanabaena sp.
TTTAAAACCCAGATAAATATAGGCGACACTTCGCGCCGCCTCTATTTATCTGGGTTTTATGTCCTAAGCAAAGTTTTTGTTGCCATATCATGTCTTGGCAATAGAATTAATTACTTGAATTTCTGTTAGACATTACCTCGACAAGTCAGCAATTCTCATTATGAAACCGATTTTGGTGTTTCCAGCACCTTCGGCGCTGGAAACACCAAAATCGATTTTTTGAAAGCCCGCCATCGGCGGGCTTTCAAAAAATCGATTTGTATAATGAGAATAGCTATTGACAAGTCTATGTCATCTCACATTGTTAGAAGATATGCTATTGCTAGATTGATTAGTGCCAAATAATCTTTCGGCAACTTCACCTTCTTTGCCAAGTACTTTAATTGGTTGATTGTTATATCTAAGAGCTACCGACGATGCATTGCCAGCACGGATAGAAATTTGGCGATCGCCTGACCAAGATAATTTTTTACCTTCGTTAAGTACACCTTCAAACTCAGTCTGCCCATCAACGGTAATCCTTAACCAAGATTCACCTTGCATAACAATACCGACATTAACGGGCTTATTGCCTACAAATTCAAAATTACTATTAGCAAGAGTAGTGCTATTAGGAGAAAGGTTATCCGAAGCAAGACTACTATTTGCCCAAGCTAAGAGCATATTGTTGAGGTTCGGAGTTGTGCTACTAGCAGAGTTAACTGGAGCCTGAGGTTTGTTTAGAATATCTATGGGGAGATCTTGTTGTTTGACTTCAGTCGGTAAATTATTTGTAGAAGCCGATGTAGGTGCTGTCGTTGCAACCGCTACTGAGCTCGTTTGGCGCAAAATTGCTAAACCACCAATTTTGGGTAATAAAACTTCTGTCGGCTCAGTCACCTTAATAGGCTTTGCGGGAACTATTTGAGCAGCATTCCCAAAATTAGTTTGATTGTCATTAATTTTCTTAGCCTCAGGCGAGTTGAGGAATGTTGCTAACAAACTGACGGCTCCTGCGATCACTCCAACATATAGAGCATAGAGATGTAGGGGACGGAGCTCGGCGGCAGCACTACCAGCCCACTTCTGTTCAGGCAAAACAGGATTTAAAGGAAAATCTTCTGAAAGATCCCCAACCCCTAGTGCGTCACCATACTTACGGATAAATCCACGCACATAGACAGGTTCGGGCAATAAATCCATTTGACCATCTTCGATCGCTCGCAAATAGCGCTCAGAAATTAATGTAGTCGCAGTTAGATGTGGAATTGATAGATCCTTATCTTCTCGAAT
The DNA here is from genome assembly GCA_046081205.1 of Pseudanabaena sp. Classification (GTDB taxonomy): domain Bacteria; phylum Cyanobacteriota; class Cyanobacteriia; order Pseudanabaenales; family Pseudanabaenaceae; genus Pseudanabaena. Next base: position 1,273 of record JBJTVM010000499.1, read on the forward strand.
TCGCTTAAATTGCGCTCCGATTTCTGCTAATTTCTCTGCTTGCTTCGAGGTTGTAATATTCACAATACTCACAGACATGTAGGAAGAGACTGGACTGACTTCAAGTTGGCTTTAAGTCGAACTTGGACAACCACAAGTTCTATGTAGAGCGTCGTTGGCGATTTAAGTAGTCTGATGTAATTATATTACCTAACCTAAAGTAATATAACATTCTGCAAAGTTTTCATAGTAAGTTACTGCATTTTTTCTTGTACATCAAGGGCTATATTGCTTACTGTGCTTTGTACTGAGACAAAAAAATTTTTTCAATAAAAACTTTGCTTTGCCAAGGTTTTGTTGTTGTGTTAAGTCAAATCAGGACATAAACCCAAATAGATAAAGGCGGTGCTTCGCGTCGCCTTTATCTATTTGGGTTTATATCTTAAGCAAAACTTAACATTGCTATAAGAATTAAGTTAACGTGAGTTCGATATCGCCATCTGCCCGCAGATGATGAAAAATGGCAGGAATCGCTAAGCGATTCCTGCCATTTTTCGGTTTTGTCGAACTGATGTTAAGTCATAAGAGTGCGCTACTTTGGGGCGAACTATCATAACCTTTAGGAATATCAAGATTGAATGGGACATAATGTCCTGATTTCATCATTGCTTAATAGTCGATATGAACCTGACTTGAGATTTGCAAGGGTGATATTCGCGATCGCTACACGATTTAAAGTCAGAACAGGATGACCTAAACTTTCAGCAACACGCCTAATTTGGCGATTTCGACCTTCTGACAAAATTATCTGTAATTGTGTACGTGGAGTTTGGTATTTATTTCGTTCAATTTGCAGGATGTTGACAGTTGCTGGGAGGGTGAGTTTACCATCAAGAATAATTCCTTCTTGCCATTGTTTGATGATGTGATTGCTAGGAACCCCTTTAAGCCAGACTTCATAGGTTTTGGCAACATGGTGGCGAGGATGCATTAGATAATTTGCAAAATCTCCATTATTAGTCAAAATCAAAGCCCCACTGCTGTTATAGTCCAACCTTCCCACTGGATAAACCTGTTGATATTGTGATGGTAGAAGGTCTAAAACTGTTTTTCTACCTTGGGGATCATCGCAGGTACTGACCACACCTGTGGGCTTATTCAGTAATAGATATAAAAATTCTGGAGCGTTAGTTTGGAGTAACTTGCCATCAACTTCAATGCGATCATGATTAGGATCGGCTTTCGTTCCTAATTCGGTAATAATTCTTCCATTTACCGCAACTCGTCCTGACAAAATGATTTGTTCTGCTTCTCTTCGCGAAGCAACACCATGTCTGGAGAGAATTTTTTGAAGGCGGTCACTCATTAATGAATAATATGATCAAAGGCGTAAAGATGTGTTGCCTTTCACGTCAAGAAAATATGAGTGCTTATGCAGTTAATGCATTTAACTATTGCAATTATTAAATAAAGTTTAAAAATATGTAGTTTCTTATACGAATCGGGATCGAAACGTTAAGTAGTGTAAATCTTATGTAAAGTCGAAATAACGCTTGAGAACTAAAGATTTAGGATTTTGCTACATTTAGCGATCGCTAAACCTAGACTTCACAAGTACGAGCCAAGGATAAATCACATGGCAAATAAAATTGAAGCCCTTAAAGCAGCGAAAGATGGACTTGCCCTCAAAGCTGAAATTGCTCGCTTTGCCGAAATTGGTTGGGAAGCGATCGATGATGATGATTTGCAACATCGCTTGAAATGGTTAGGTATATTCTTTCGCAAAAGTACTCCTGGTCGCTTCATGGTCAGAATGCGTATTCCCAATGGATTGCTAAGTAGCGATCAGATGCGGGCTCTGGCTTCGATAGTCGAAAAGTGTGGTGAGCATGGCGTTGCTGATATTACCACCCGTCAGAACATTCAGATGCGCGGTATTCCCATCGAAGATGTTCCTGAAATGTTCGATAAGTTCCGAGCTGTTGGTCTGACTAGCGTACAGTCAGCAATGGATAACATCCGTAATATTACAGGTTCACCTGTGTCGGGTATTGATGCCAATGAGCTTTATGACACTCGTGAGCTAGCGATCCAAGTTCAAAACTTACTAACCAATAATGGAGAAGGCAATCCTGCCTTTACGAATTTGCCACGCAAGTTTAACATCGCGATCGCCGGTTGTCGAGATAACTCAACTCATGCCGAAATCAATGATTTAGCCTTCGTACCAGCTTTTAACGAAGATAATAAAGAGATATTTGGGTTTAATGTAATAGTTGGTGGATTTTTCTCGGCTAAGCGGATCGCGGCGGCAATTCCCTTAAATGCTTGGGTTCCACCTGAAGATGTGGTTGCGCTTTGTGAAGCATTATTAATAGTATTCCGAGACAATGGACTCCGAGAAAAACGAGACAAAGCGCGTTTAATGTTCTTAATTGATGAGTGGGGAATTGAAAAATTCCGTGCTGAAGTGGAAAAACAAATGGGTAAACCACTTGCTCCAGCCGCTCTCAAAGATGAGATCGAATGGGAAAAGCGTGACCACATTGGGGTTCACAGGCAAAAACAAGCAGGAATGAACTATGTCGGGCTGCAAATTCCTGTTGGGCGTATGTATGCACCTGATATGTATGAATTTGCACGTCTTGCTGAAACCTACGGCAACGGTGATATGCGTCTCACAGTTGAGCAGAACCTTCTCATTACCAATGTCAGTGATGAGCAAGTAACTGCGCTTCTGCAAGAACCCCTACTTCAGAAGTTCCCCGTTGAGCCAGACAACCTCATGCGTGGGCTGGTTTCCTGTACTGGCAACCAGTTCTGTCCTGTGGCGATCGTGGAAACCAAAAATCGCTCCCTCGCTCTCACCAAGCAACTCAGTGCAACCTACGACTTACCGAAAGTAGTACGGATTCACTGGAGTGGTTGCCCTAATTCTTGCGCTCAGCCACAGGTCGCCGACATTGGCTTTACGGGTTGCAAAGCTCGTAAAGATGGCAAGGTGGTTGATGGTGTAGACATTTACATGGGCGGCACGGTAGGCAAAGATGCTCACCTTGGCACCTGTGTTATGGAAAAGGTTCCCTGTGAAGATCTGTACGAAGTAGTTGGCAAACTGCTTGTCGATCGCTTCGGTGCAGTTCCCAAACAGAATGGAGCAGCGATCGCTAACTCCGCCGAATTAGTTGCCGTTGGCTAAACCAAACCCTTCTGGCATTTTGCCAAAGAAAAGCAAATATTGAAATCACCAAATCAAACAAACTCAAATCAGACAAATCAGGAAATTAAACCATGGGTATGTTCTCTCGCCGTAAATTTTTGACCACTGCTGGACTTTCTACTGTAGGTGCGATCGCTCTCAATTCTTGTACTAGCAGTGAAACTCCTACGGCTAAAACCACAACAGCCGCTAGCCCAACTGCTGCTGCTACTGCTACTGCTAAGGCTTCTCCAGTCAGTGCCGCCGATGCCCCTGAAGTCACTAAGGCCAAATTGGGATTTATTGCGCTTACTGATGCATCTCCTCTAATCATTGCCAAAGAAAAAGGCTTTTTTGAGAAATATGGCATGAAGGATGTTGAAGTTCTAAAACAAGCTTCTTGGGGAACTACTCGCGACAATATCGTGCTTGGCTCCGATGCAGGTGGTATTGATGGCGCTCACATTTTAACTCCTATGCCTTACCTGATCTCTGAAGGGAAAGTTACCAACGGCAAAAAAGTGCCAATGTACATTCTGGCAAGGTTGAATACCAATGGGCAGGCTATTTCGATTGCTAACGATTTCAAAGATGCCAAGATTTCTCTCAAGAGTGATGCTCTCAAATCTACCTTTGAAAAAATTAAATCGGGCGGCAAGGAACTCAAGTGCGCCGTAACCTTCCCTGGAGGAACCCATGATCTCTGGATGCGCTACTGGTTGTCTGCCAATGGCGTTGACCCTGATAATGATGTTGCCACAATCGTTGTGCCACCACCTCAGATGGTTGCCAATATGAAGGCGGGAAATATGCAGGCTTTCTGCGTAGGTGAACCTTGGAATGCGCGTCTCGTAGAGCAGCAGGCTGGTTACACTGCGTTGATTACAGGAGAACTATGGAAGGATCATCCTGAAAAATCATTCTCATTGCGTGCTGATTGGGTGGACAAAAATCCTAAAGCGGCTATGGCATTGCTCAAGGGCGTTTTGGAAGCTCAAGTATGGTGTGAAGATCCTGCCAACAAGGAAGAAATGTGCAAAATCGTTGGTGCTGACAAGTGGTTTAAGGTTCCCCCTGCGGAGATTTTGGGTAGATTACAAGGCAAGGTAGACTACGGCGATGGACGCACGCTAGATAATCCAGATTTGGCTATGAAGTTCTGGAAAGATGCGGCTTCTTATCCTTTCAAGAGTCATGATCTTTGGTTCGTTACCGAAGATATGCGTTGGGGTTACTTTGAAGCAACTTTAGACTCTAAGGCTTTAGTCGATAAGGTAAATCGTGAAGATCTTTGGAAAGAGGCTGCCAAGGCGATCGGTAAGGAAGCTGATATTCCTAAGAGTACTTCTCGCGGTATTGAGACCTTCTTCGATGGTGTGAAGTTTGATCCTGAGAATCCTAAGGCTTATTTGGAAGGGCTCAAGTTTAAGAAAGCTTAAGAACCCATTTAAGAATTACTTTCTGCGGCTAAAAGCTCTAAAAGATCCCCCTAGCCCCCCTTAAAAAGGAGAATTTAATTCTTCCCCCTTTTTAAGGGGGATTGAGCGGGATCTAGACAATTCTTAAATCGTCGCTAAAGACTCTTTAAATCTAACTCAACGGCTTTAACAAGGGGCTTTAGCCCCTTGTCATCATTTCAAATATTCATCTTTAACGTTTTAGGAGATACCCAAAATGGCGGCAGGGAGCTTAAGTTCCAAATTCACCCCGAACAAGATTGGTGAATGGTTTCAGCAACAAGCAAAATTCCTTATTCCTCCAGTGATTGCCCTAATATTTCTATTAGGTATCTGGCAAATTCTCTGCTCTGGTGCTAAGCCACCTTTGCCACCTCCGACAAAGGTTTGGCAAGAGACACAGGAATATATCTGGCATCCATTTTTTGACCGCAACTACTTTGATGTCAATAACAAAGAAAAAGTTGATAGTCCTGCGCGTCAAGCTCTTAAGGAGAAAGTTACTATTGAGCAAGGCTTAGGCGTAAAAACGATGACCAGCTTGCGCCGTGTGGCTATAGGCTATACTGCCTCCGCCATAATTGGGATTGCCTTTGGGATTGCGATCGGCACAAATGTTTTTCTATACCGAGCTTTTGACCCAATTTTCCAAGTTTTGCGGACAATCCCACCCCTTGCATGGTTACCGATCGCCATGTCAGCCTTCCAAGGTGTCAATGAATCTCTAAAATCTTTGGGTTTAGATGTTACTGAAGCAGCAGCTTTATTTGTAATTTTTGTAACTTCGATCTGGCCGATCTTATTGAATACGGCTGTGGGTGTACAGCAAGTTCCTCAAGACTATCGCAACGTGTCTAGAGTCTTGCGCCTCAGTAAGTTTGATTACTTCATTACCATTTTGATGCCATCGGCGGCTCCTTACATTTTCACAGGACTACGTATTGCCGTTGGTCTGTCATGGCTGGCGATCGTGGCGGCGGAGATGTTGACAGGTGGCGTTGGTATTGGTTTCTTTATTTGGGATAGTTACAACAGCCAAAAAAGTAGTGAATTGATTCTTGCCCTGTTTTACATTGGTCTAGTTGGTTTCTTATTGGACAAATTGATTTATTACATCAGCAAGTTTGCGGTTCAGTCTGATTCTTAGCTAGAAGCTAACAGCTAATAGTTAATAGCTATTAGCTGTTAGCTTTTAAGAATTTTTGACGTGGCTATTTCCAAAAACTGGCATTTATTTACCTATAAGTAGCCAAAAGCTAATACTAATAGCTAAAAGCTAATCCCCCTCTTCACTCATCAAATTTCCTATGCAGACACTAGATATTACCAACAACAATCAGAAACAACACCAAGATCCATTTCTAGTTATTGATGGTGTTTCCAAAGTCTATCCAACTCCTCGCGGTCCCTATACAGTATTGCAGGATGTCAATCTCACAGTCTATGAAGGTGAGTTTATTTGTGTAATTGGTCACTCTGGCTGTGGCAAATCCACGCTCCTGAATATGGTTGCAGGTTTTAATCGACCCACTGCTGGCGAAATTTGTTTGAAATCAAAGCCGATCCTGCGCCCAGGACCCGATCGCATGGTGGTATTCCAAAACTACTCCCTGCTACCTTGGATGACCGCTTTTGAGAATGTCTATCTTGCAGTTAAGCAGGTTTACACGGATAAATCCAAGGAAGAGAAGATCAAGATTGCCAAAAATAATTTGGAGATGGTGGGCTTAGCCGAAGCAATGCACAAAAAGCCCAAACAACTCTCTGGAGGAATGCGTCAGCGTGTCTCGATCGCCCGTGCTTTGTCAATTCGTCCTGAGGTTCTCATCCTTGATGAACCCTTCGGAGCCTTAGATGTGATGACTCGCGAAGAGCTTCAAGAAGAATTACTCGCAATCTGGCGCGAAAATCGTGTGACAGCCCTAATGATCACTCACGAAATTGATGAAGCATTATTTCTAGCCGATCGCATTGTGATGATGAGCAATGGTCCCGCCGCCAATGTTGCGGAAATCATTGATGTACCCTTTGCCCGTCCCCGCGATCGCAAAGCGATCGCCGACGATCCACGCTATTACACACTCCGCAACTACATTCTTGAGTTTCTGTACAACCGTTTCGCCTTAGCTGATGAAGCAGAGTAGATCAAGGAAAAAGGAAAAGGGAAAAAGGAAAAAATTATAATCAATTCCCAATTACCAATCCTCAATTACCAATCCCCAATTACCAATCCCCAATCCCCAATTACCAAACCACCATGTCTACATTCTTAGAAATCGACCACGTAACTCGTACTTTCAAAACCAATAATGGACAGCCCTATGTGGCGGTGAAAGATGTTTATTTTGAGATGAAGGAAGGTGAATTTGTCTCGATTATTGGACATTCTGGCTGTGGTAAATCGACGGTTTTGAATATTTTGTCTGGTCTAGATAAGGCTAGTGCTGGCGGCATTGTGTTAGAAGGAAGGGAGATCAGCGAACCAGGGCCAGATCGCATGTTGGTGTTTCAAAATCATTCGCTGTTGCCTTGGCTTACGGTGCGCCAGAATATTGGTTTGGCTGTTAATCGGGTATTAAGGGATTTGTCAAAAAAAGAACGCGATCGCGTTATTCAAGAACATATTGATTTAGTAGGCTTAAGTCATGCTGCGGATAAGTATCCTAGAGAGATCTCAGGCGGGATGAAACAAAGGGTGGGGATTGCCCGTGCTTTGGCAATTAAACCCAAAATTTTATTGCTAGATGAGCCTTTTGGAGCTTTGGATGCTTTGACTAGAGGCAGATTGCAAGAAAAGTTAATGCATATCTGTGATGAAAGTAAAATCTCAGCCGTGATGATTACCCATGATGTGGATGAGGCTTTGCTATTAAGCGATCGCATTGTGATGATGACTAATGGCCCAGAAGCTAAAATTGGGCAAGTACTGACAGTTGATTTGCCACATCCTCGTAAAAAACTTGAGGCAGTTAATCATCCTAACTACTATCGACTGAGAGGCGAAGTAGTTAACTTTCTTGATCGCCAGAAGCAGATTAAATTGGAGCGAGCTAAGAACAAGACTAGTGCAGCAATTAGCATTGGCAATATTGAAAAGACTAATCTCACGATTGGATATATTCCTTTAACTGATTGCGCTCCTTTTGCGATCGCCCAAGAGAAAGGATTATTTGCTAAATATGGTCTAGACGTTACTCTATCTAAAGAAAATAGTTGGAATGATCTCGCAGAAGGAATTCGCGAAGGTCGTCTGGATGCAGCTCAAATGGTCACGGGAATGCCTCTCGCTATTAGCCTCGGTATGGGGAATCAGATTCCTGTACCTGTGGTCACCTCTTTAACTTTGAGCCGTAATGGTAATGCAATTACCCTCAGCAATAAGCTCCATGAGGAAGGTGTACATGATCTTGCTTCACTCAAAGCATATATCGATAAATTTGCCCATGATGCCTATAATCCTGCGATGGGCATGGTACACCATGCTTCGATGCATAACTTACTGCTCCGTCATTGGCTAGCGAGCGGTGGGATTCAGCCTGATCGAGATGTAGACGTGATTGTGATTCCACCGCCGCAGATGGTTGCCAACCTGATGGCAAACCATATCATCGGTTACTGTGTAGGTGAGCCTTGGAATGTGAGAGCTGTCAATACTAACGTTGGGTTTGTGGTGGCGACAGATCTCGATATTTGGCGCGGACATCCAGAGAAAGTATTAGGTGTTCGCAAAGATTGGGCAGAACAATATCCCAACACCCATTTGTTGTTAGTCAAGGCTCTATTAGAAGCGTCTCAGTTCTGTGAGCCATCGGCAAATCGTGATGAAGTGGTACTGACTCTGGCAAGCCCCAAATATCTCAATCTTGATCCTGTATATATTCGTCCAGGCTTTGCGGGTCCCTATCGCATCAATACAATGGAATTAAAGTATGAGCAAGATTTTTGCCAATTTGGGGTTGGTAATATGCCATCACGCAAAGAGCAGTTATGGGTGCTGGTGCAAATGGCGCGTTGGGGATTAGTTAACTTCCCTGAAAATCATGCTGAGGTTATTTATAACCTGCTTGCTACAAGTATTTATCAGCAAGCTGCCAAAGAGTTAGAGATTCCCATAGTCGAAGAAGACAAGTCACCAATTGTTTTAGCTGATGGTTCAGTCTTTGATGCATCTGATCCGATCGCCGCTTTGCAATCTATGCCCTACTCACAATTTACGGAAGCTAGCTATTTTGACCCCATTAAAGGGTTTGCCTCCAAAAAAGTAGCTGTTCGCCAATAGCTTACAGTGCTTTGCGCTGACTTAAAACCCAGAAGAATTTTTGAAAGCGGCACTTAGCGCCGCTTTCAAAAAATCTTCTGTACTACTTAAAGCCTCAACAGACTGTAATAACTGTCTATGCTTGCACCTATGCCTGCCTCAACCACACCCCAAATCGTCAAAACCCTCTGTCCTTATTGTGGTGTTGGTTGCGGCTTGGAAATTGTGGAAACCACTAACCAACCAACAGTCAAATTTCCCGATCGCTTCAAAGTTAGAGGCGATCGCAGCCATCCATCGAGTCAAGGCATGGTCTGTGTTAAGGGTGCGACAATTGCTGAATCAATTCAAAAGGATCGCCTCTTGCATCCGATGATGCGCGATCGCCTTGATGATCATTTTCGCCAGGTCAGTTGGGATGAAGCTCTTGATGCGATCGCTACAAGGATGCAGCAGGTAATCGCTACCAAGGGAGCAGATGCTCTCTGTATGTACGGTTCAGGACAATTTCAAACCGAAGATTATTACATTGCTCAGAAATTATTTAAAGGATGTTTGGGAACTAATAACTTTGATGCTAATTCGCGACTTTGTATGTCGTCGGCAGTTTCGGGCTATGTCAAAAGCTTTGGCTCCGATGGGCCCCCCTGTTGCTACGAAGATTTAGATGTAACCGATTGTTTATTTGCGATCGGTACAAATACTGCTGAATGTCATCCCATTATTTTCAATCGCTTCCGTCGGCATCATAAAAAAAATCCCCATGTAAAACTGGTCGTCGTCGATCCGCGCCGTACTCAAACTGCTGAGGTTGCAGATCTCCATTTAGCGATTCAACCAGGTACGGATATTGATTTACTAAATGGTATCGCTCATTTGTTATTGCGATGGGAAAAGTGCGATCGCCAATTTATCGAGCAACACACCAATGGATTTGCCGAATTTGCAGAAATCACCCAACTCTACACACCCGAATTCGTGGCGCGGCGCTGTGGCATTGATGTTAATGATTTGGAACTAGCCGCCAAATATTGGGCTGAGTCACCACGAGTTCTCTCCATTTGGTCAATGGGAGTCAATCAATCCACTCAAGGCACAGCCAAAGTCCAATGCATCATTAATCTGCATTTACTCACGGCTCAAATTGGTAAAGCTGGTGCAGGCCCCTTCTCCTTGACTGGTCAACCCAATGCGATGGGAGGGCGAGAAGCAGGTGGCTTAGCGCATTTACTGCCGGGCTATCGATTTGTGACTAATCCTCAACACCGTGCGGAATTGGAAGCATTTTGGGGGTTACCGTCTGGGCAAATAGCAGCCCAAGTTGGGCGCACGGCTTGGGATATGATTCGCGGTTTAGAGGCTGATGAAGTGGATTTTCTCTGGATTGCGGCGACAAATCCTGCCGTTAGTTTTCCTGATCTGGTGAGAACGAAAGCGGCACTGAGGCGATCGCCTTTTACGGTTTATCAAGATGCCTATTATCCCATCGAAACCTCGGCTTTTGCTCATGTTCTCCTCCCTGCTACGCAATGGAGCGAAAAGACTGGCACAATGACTAATTCTGAGCGTTGTGTTACTCTCTGCCAAGCCTTTCAGCCGCCTCTCGGTGAGGCTCGTGATGACTGGGCAATTTTTGCGGAAGTCGGTCGTCGCCTTGGGTTTAATGATAAGTTCCAATTTCAAACTTCTGCTGAAGTTCATGCGGAGTTTGTGCAGATTACTCGCGATCGCCCTTGTGATATGACAGGTATTAGCCATGCAAAGCTGGCGAACCTAGGTGTAATGCAATGGCAAGCTTCCGATCAAAATCCTGAACAAGACCAAGTTCACAATAAGCGTCTCTATACTGATCTTCAGTTCCATACCAGCGATCGCAGGGCAAGATTTGGTGCTTATCATTCCCAAGGTGTGTTTGAAGTTCCTGATGAGCAATATCCATTTATTCTCACCGTTGGTAGGCTGTACGGGCATTGGCACACGCAAACCCGTACAGGTCGCATCGATAAAATCCGCCAGATGCATCCTCATCCCTTTGTCGAAATTCATCCCAAGGATGCTAACAAGTTTGGTATTAATAATGGCGATCTAGTAGAGGTGCGATCGCGTCGTGGTTCTTCCAAGTTTCCGGCGCTGCTAACAGAAGCGATCGCAAGAGGCGTATTATTTGTGCCAATGCATTGGGGGTCGCTCTGGGCAGATAGTGCTGAGGCAAACGCGCTCACTCATCCTGAAGCTGACCCTGACTCAAAGCAACCAGAATTAAAAGCCTGTGCGGTCGCGATTAAAGTAGCGTGACGTGAATTCGATATAGCCATTTGCGTCGCGCTAAGCGCGACGCAAATGGCGCAAAATGGTGTAGCTATTTTGTGCTTTAGAACCCTTTTAAGAATCACACGATACTTAAATCTCGTTTAAAGCTTTAGGTGTCTAGCCCCCTAAATCCCCCAATTCT
>JBJTVM010000500.1:0-5000 GCA_046081205.1 Pseudanabaena sp.
GGTAGAACGCCAACGCATTGCTGGCAACCAACCAGGCGAGAATCTTGATCGCCGCATTATCGAGGTCAAAGTAAGACTTAATCCTGAAGATAGCCGCCTTGTTGCGGCACTCACAAATTTACAAGTTCAAGGCAAGATTCATCTTAATTCTACAAATTAACCAATCGGGAGTTCCATTTATGAATATTGATAACGAAGCAATGGTTATTAGCAAAGAAGAACCGCAAATTATCTTCCTTCCACAATCACAGATCTCCAATGCTGCCAAAATGATGGCTGATGCATTTTTTGGCGATCCTCTATGCTGCTATCTCATCCCCAACGAACGCGATCGCTTAGAAATTCTCAAAAAAGCTTGGATTAAAACGATAGATCATGACTTTTCTTTAGAGCATGTCTATTGTAGTGAGCAAAACGATCTCAATATTTCTAAGGCGCTCGATAACTCACAAATCTTAGGCATCGCTAGTTGGTTGCCTCCTAACGCGAAGTTACCCTCATTACTAGAATCACTGCCATTGATCTTGGAAATATTCCTTCAGAACGGCTTTATTCCCATTAAGCGCATACTTAACGTTCTAACAAAAACGGAAGCCTATCGCTTGCGGGACTGTTCGACTCCGCACTGGTATCTGGATGGATTGGCTGTATCGCCAAAGTCTCAAGGTAAGGGTATCGGCAGCTTGCTATTGCAGCCTGTCTTGCAGCAAGCTGATCTCCGAGGGGAGATTTGCTATCTCTTTACTTCCACCGATCGGGCTGTCAAGTTCTATCAACGGCATGGATTTGCGGTGAGAGAGGAACTGCGAGTTCTCAAGGATGCGCCGCCCCTATGGATGATGATGCGATCGCCTCAAGCGTAATCTCAGCAAACATTATAGCGATTTTCAAATGAGTGCGTACTTATTTGAAAACAAAAAACTAAGCCCAGTAAGAGTTTTGAGTTTTCATTTTGCCTACGGCAAAATGAAAACCGCTATAAACAGAACATACTGCAAATATTGCTTACTACAGTTCATAACACTATCACTGCTGATAAAACTATGTTTCGTAAATTACTGCAAAAAGTACCTCTCGCTTGGCTCCAACTGACCCACAATAAGGTTCGCTTTGCGGTAGCGCTTTCAGGTATTGCCTTTGCCGATATTTTGATGTTCGTGCAGATGGGTTTTGAAGGAGCGCTCTATGATTCGGCGATGAAGCCCTATCGTGAACTGATTCAGGGGGATTTAGCGATCGCGAGTACACAATTTCAAACCCTCATCTCCACTCCTAATTTTCAACGCGATCGCCTTTATCAAACCCTAGCTCACCCTCAAGTTAAATCTGTTTCTTCGCTGTACATTTCTGCTGCTGGTCAATGGCGCAACCCTGAAACTCGCCAAAATAGAGCCATTCTTGTCTGGGGAGTCGATGCGGGTAATCCTAGCGTCAGGCTACCTGATCCTGCTCAACAAATTTCCCAACTTCAGCAACTTGATCGCGTTCTCTTTGATCGCAGTGGTCGTCCAGAATACGGTGATGTTGCGAATATATTTATGCAAAGAGGGCAACTAGAAGCTCAGCTAAATAATAAATTAGTGCGAGTGAGTGGGCTGTTTGAGGTTGGTACTTCCTTTGCAGCCGATGGCAATGTCATCACCAGTGACGCAACTTTTTTACGGTTATTTCCAGACCGACGCAGCGATCGCATTGAAATGGGATTGATTAGTTTGAAAGAGGGAGCCAATGTTCAGCAAGTCAAGAGAGAACTAGCTAATCTACTATCAAACGATGTACGGGTACTAACTCCTGAAGAATGGGCAGGTGTTGAAAAGAACTATTGGGAATCTGGCACAGGCATTGGATTTATCTTTGGCTTGGGGGTTACCATGGGCTTTATTGTCGGAATTGTAATTGTCTATCAAATTCTCTATTCTGATGTCTCCGATCACCTTTCAGAATATGCCACCCTCAAGGCAATGGGCTACAGCGATCGCTTTCTCCTGAGCGTTCTCTTTCAAGAAGCAGTTCTATTAGCTTGCTTGGGATTTTTGCCAAGTTTCATGCTTTCGGTGGGACTCTATCAAGTTACCTACGCCGCCACCATGTTACCGATCAAAATGACCATAGAACGTGCCACTTCCGTATTTGTAATGACCGTTATTATGTGCGTTGCTTCAGGAGCGATCGCGATGCGAAAACTTAAAACCGCTGATCCTGCTGATATTTTCTAAAGGCGATCGTAGGCTAATCATCAACTGCGTAGGGTAATCATTGCAGCGGAACTCTTCCAATCGACTGTCTTATTCAACAGATTGTTGGTCAGTAATTGTTGAGCGATCGCAATTTCATCATCGCTAAGAAACTTGGCTAGGTGGCTCATATAGGATGGCTTTGACTGAGACTTGCCAAACCAACGGTTTAATAAAGCTGTAGAAATTTGCATTGGCGTAGTGATGCGTTCTACTTCTATTTCAGCTTTTAAACCTGCTTTCTCAAAACCTGATCGCAAATCATCAATATCCCAATTTGTCATCGGATCATCAGGATTTGCATAGATTTCTTCTTCTGCTTGTATCCAGCGATCGCCAAATGCGTCGGGTAAATTTATCAACTTATAAATTCGCTGCGTATGTTTAGGAACTGATTCATAGAGAGCAATTTTGCCATGAGGTTGTAAGAAGTTTGCTAATTGCTGAATGCAAGCTAATTTGTCAGGTTCTCGCATCAGAGCGTTATAGCCAATAATCGCTTCAAACTGCATAGAGGCTATTAGATTAGGGATCTCTATTAACGAACCATGCAGAACAATTGGGCGCGAAAGTTCGGGCAAACTTGCTGCTTGATCTTGCAAAGCGATCGCTTCCGATTCTTGATAAGTCAATGTATAGACTCCGCCTTCTGATACTGAGCGTAACGCTTCCCATGTTAACAATCCTATAGCGGCATTTAAGTTGAGAACTACATCGTGACGTTGTAGCGATAATTTAGAGAATAGGCGATCGCGTATTTTGGCTAGTTTCTCTCCTGCCTGTCCGATGGTGCGTTGTAACCAGCGATCGCTTTTATTATCTGTCGGACTAAAGGTAAAGATTTCAGGCAATTCTATAACTACTCCACTTACCATCGCAGCTAATTGTGCCTCGCGGCGACGTTCTACTTGCAATTTAATCGCGGCTTCTGCGCCTTGATCCGATGGTTGATAGAATATCTGTCCTTGTAAACTACTAGGTAAATATTGTTGCTCGATCCAATGATCGCGATAGGCATGTGGATAGAGGTAGCCAGCACCATGACCGAATCCTTTTTTATCGCGATTGCTATCTTTGAGGGGATTGGGAACATCGGATTGACGTTCCTGCTCTACGGCAGCGATCGCATCGAAGAAACCCATGAGACTATTCGATTTAGGCGCATTGGCAAGATAGAGAGTGGCTTGGGCAAGGTGATAGCGACCTTCAGGCAAGCCAATACGGTCAAAGGCTTCCGCACAGGCATTAACGACTACTACCGCTTGTGGGTCGGCAAGTCCGATATCTTCACTCGCTAAAATCAGTAAGCGTCGCAAAATAAAACGCGGATCTTCGCCTGCATAGACCATTTTCGCTAACCAATAGAGGGCAGCATCAGGATCGGAACCCCGCACGCTTTTGATAAAGGCGCTAATCGTATCAAAGTGAGCATCGCCTTCTTTGTCATAGAGAACGGCTCTCTGTTGAATCGATTCTTCGGCTACGGCTAAAGTAATGGCGATCGCACCATCTTCATCGGGTTCTGTGGTTTCTATCGCTAGCTCCAATGCATTTAGCAATGACCTTGCATCACCGTTGGCGACATTGGCTAAATGGGCGATCGCTTCTTCGGTAACATTTACTTTGAGATTTCCGTAGCCTCTTTGGCGATCGCTAAGTGCTTGTGCTAACACGCGCCGTAAATCTACTTCGGTTAATGGCTTTAATTGGAATAAACGTGATCGGCTGACTAATGCTTTATTGACTTCAAAGAAAGGGTTTTCGGTAGTTGCGCCGATGAGAATGATGGTGCCATTTTCTACCCAAGGCAGTAATGCGTCCTGTTGAGATTTGTTGAAGCGATGTACTTCATCGACAAAGAGGATGGTGCGTTGGTTGTGATAGCCGCGTTGGGTTTGGGCAGTTTCGATCGCTTCTCTGATTTCCTTTACCCCTGCGAGGACGGCATTTATAGCAATGAAGTGGGCGTTGGTAGTGTTGGCGATAATCCTTGCGAGGGTAGTTTTGCCTGTACCAGGAGGCCCATAAAAGATGAGGGATGATAGACGATCTGCTTGGATGGCGCGGCGGAGCAGTCTTCCTTGTCCGAGGATATGTTCTTGTCCGATGAATTCATCAAGGTGGCGCGGACGCAAGCGATCGGCGAGGGGTGCTTCTGATGCGGTGATTTGTTGGCGATGATTCTCGAATATGTTCATATTTGCATGGCGATCGCGCTTTTTTAAAGATATTTGGGTAATATTTGGATAATGATTTGTTAGGAATTGAGAGCTAGAGATTAAAATTATTGTATTGAAAATTCACTCAATGTATTCACTATGCAAACATTAGCTGTTACTGAAGCTATCACGACGATCACTGAAGCAGAGCGAAAATTTGGCTTGAGTCGTAGTGAATCGAAGGATTTTTTTACAGAGTGGTATGACCATTTACCAGAGATCAATTCTAGCGATCTCGCCAATCTAGAGGTTCTATGGCGGCGTTATATTTATCATCGGTCTGGGGGACATTTGCTAGAGAGTACGGTGATGCTATTGCTAGTTTCGCCATTACTCACGATCGCTGGTTTATACGATCCTCCTTTTCTGATTAAGGCGGAGGAGTCGATTGTAATTAATGTTGCTGATAGTGAAGAAACTCTACAAGGGCACATTGATGTTTTGGTATTGCGCGATCGCCTGTGGATTATTGTTTTAGAGCTTAGTACAGGACAAAAAGTTGCAAAAGTAGGCAGAGAGGGGTTTTATAAAAGATAACCACATCACA
>JBJTVM010000501.1:0-1640 GCA_046081205.1 Pseudanabaena sp.
GCATTCTCGGCATTTAAAACAGAATTAATCTTGACCGAGATTCCTCCTAAGGATTTGATCGCTTCCAATGTTTTCCATATCTGCTGCCAACTTCCTTTTTGGTGACGAATGCGATCGTGGGTTTCTTCTAGTCCATCGACACTCAACGAAATCGTAATTTCGGCTTTGGTTAGTTGTTTAAGTTTCTGAAGCTGATCGACCATGCGATCGCATAGCGAACCATTGGACGGAATTTGCACAACCTTGAAGTCAAAAGCGGCAATTATTTTAGCAAGATCAAGTCTTAAAAAAGGCTCTCCCCCTGCAATATCTAACCAAAAAAGTTTGCCTACTTGCTTTGCTAAGTCCTGATACTGGGCAAGGGTCATATCTCGTTTGGGAGAGAAATCAATAAAGCAATGATCGCAACGATAGTTACAGTTGTTGGTGACATGCAAAATTAAGTGCTGTAACTTTTGCTTTGTCAAGTATTCTGCGAGACTGAGAGTATAGTCAATGATCATAGATTTATTCTCTTTATTTATTACTCATAAATTGCTACTGATCGCGACAAATTGGTATTGAGAGAATAAGCGATTAGGCTCTCTCAAAATCAACATTTTCATAAATGAGTGATAGCGGAAGATTGAGATCTATACTAGTTAGTTGAACTTCAGGATCGCTGATGCTTAGATCGGAACTATTGATGGTTAGATATTCCCAGACTTCAGCGCGATCGCTACGACGATAGAACTCAATTCTAGGAGCATCTGAATTGATGAGTATATATTCTTGCAATGAGTCGATCTGGAGATAATTGCGTAATTTAATGCCGCGATCGCGACTTTCTGTAGCAGGGGATAAGACTTCAGCAATTAAGCAGGGGTATTGCAAAAATTCACGAGCATAGCGATCGCGAGGATCGCAAGTAACAACTAGATCAGGAAAGTAATAAACATTACTCGGAATTGTCATAAGTTTCGCATCTCCACCAAGAATACGACAACCTTTACCGCGTAAATGATTTCGGATTAGTACAATTAGATTCAGGGCGATTTCGTTGTTTTCCAGCTTGCCCCCAGTCATTGCAATAGCCTCTCCATATTCATATTCATATCTACCTTCTTGCTGCACTTCCCAATCCAGATATTCGGCAGGTGATAGGCTAGGCGATGAAATAGTAGCAATCATACATTTTGCCCATAATTTTTGGATTAACTATAATTATAAATAGTGTTTGGCGATCGCAGTTTTGTGTAGAGGACTTAGGCGATCGCTAGGCACTGGTCAGTTAAGGCGAGAGGGAATGAAAACCGCGTAATGATAGTAACTCCAGCATGGAAAGCGGTCGAAGATATAGCCCGATCGCCGTGACTGGGGTCTTGTTTTTACCTAAGCCAACATGAGGTCTTACCCAGTTATGTACTAATCGTTGTACTGTAACAGCTCGTTGCAATCCCTCAGTATTCTTTGCGTACAGGTTTTGTCTGCGACGATAAGCGCTACACCTTCTTCTCAAAGCACAATTGTTGTCTTCATTATGATTGGCATGAATGTCACTCTTGTCGCTAATAGCCGTATAAGGATGTTCTGGTTTCACCCATTCGACCCGACGATTTCCCTGTGAACCTTTGATTTTAATGGCGACTTCCAATCCCTGC
>JBJTVM010000502.1:0-5690 GCA_046081205.1 Pseudanabaena sp.
GTTCTGACAACAAAAACAATATGTACTTGTGCAGATCACATTTGGCAGTTGACGGTTTGGTTATTTGTCTCACTTTTTACTAAAACTATCGTTATCTATTTCAATTCATATCTCTTCTCTTTTGTCAATGCGTAAGTTCTAAGACTGATAAACGCTATAGGAAAATACTCTTCAAAGATTAGCGCCTACTCTTTGGGTTTTGATGTCTATTTTTAGACTAGGAAGAGAGTACTCTTCATTCCTAATAAGATTTCCATCTTTTTGATACTCTCTACCTTTTGTTTATTATGCCTAGCTGCTTAAATAATCTCAATCTCCAAAGCGAGTACCGTAGCGATCGCGGCGATTTGGTAAAAGATTTTTATATTCCTTGTTTAGAAAATTCTATACTCTATAGTCGAGCCGTAGGATTTTTTTCAAGTACGTCGATGGCTTCAGTTGCTGGAGGATTGCTTACGCTGATTCAGTCGGGGGGAAGGATGCGACTAATTGCTTCCCCATGTTTGTCAGACCAGGATGTTGAAGCGATCGCGTTGGGAATTAAGCAAAGAGAAGAAGTAATTACTCAAAACCTGATCCGAGAGATCGATCAGGAGTTTGCACAGGTAATCCAAGATCGTCTTGCTTGTCTGGCATGGTTATTGAGCCATAATCTATTAGAAATAAAACTTGCTATTAGGAGAGATATTCGTAATCGAGGTATCTATCATGAGAAGTTAGGCATATTTGAGGATAATGCGGGAAATATTGTCGCTTTTACAGGTTCGGCAAATGAAAGTGCCAGCGCGTTGCTGGATAACTTTGAATGTGTAGATGTGTTCTGTTCTTGGGATGAGGGAGTTAGGGAGCGCACATTATGCAAAGCTGAGAACTTTCGGCGATTATGGGAAAATGAAACACCAATGTTAGAAATTCTCGATTTTCCTGAAGCGGCTAAGCGATCGCTGTTACGTTTACGTCCTGATAAGTTCCCAATTGATGAGTTTACGAAGAGAACTACCGTCATGACAGAGCCTAAGTCAGATTACATTTCTATCATGACAACTCCAAATCATGAGATTCCGATATTGCCTGCTAATTTGGAATTGCGAGACTATCAGAAAGAGGCGGTCGCTAATTGGTTTAAAAATAATGGGCGCGGCACGTTAAAAATGGCGACGGGTAGCGGTAAGACAATTACGGCCCTAGCGATCGCTACTGAACTTTATCAAAAGATTGGGTTGCAGGTTTTACTGATTGTTTGTCCCTATCGACATCTGGTAATTCAATGGGCAAGGGAATGTCAAAAATTTGGTCTAGAACCAATCTTGGCTTTTGAAAGTGTTCATAATTGGCAAGATCGGCTGTCTACGCAACTTTATAACGTGCGATCGGGCAGTCAAAAATTTCTGACTGTAATTACTACAAATGCAACGCTGATCGGTCAGGGATTACAGTCGCAGTTGCGCTATCTTCCTGAGAAAACTTTAATCGTGGGTGATGAGGCTCATAATTTAGGGGCAAGGCGATTGGTTGAGAGCTTGCCGCGTAATGTTGGGCTGAGACTAGCGCTGTCAGCAACTCCAGAGCGATATTTTGATGACCAAGGAACGGAGGCTATATTTGATTATTTTGGATCAGTGATCCAGCCAGAATTTACGCTAGCGGATGCTATTAGAGCAGGAGCCTTGGTGCACTATCTTTACTATCCGATCTTAGTAGAACTGACAGAATCGGAAACTGAGAAATATGCTGATTTAACGAAAAAGATTGGCAGGATGATCGCTTTTGATGGCGATCGTGTTGATAACGAGATGGTAGCGGCTTTATTGATGCAAAGGGCTAGGTTATTGGGATCTGCTGCTAACAAGTTAGTCGCTTTGCGAGAGCTAATGCAGCAACGGCTAGATACTTCACATACATTGATTTATTGTGGTGATGGATCGGTTGAAGATGAGGTAACAACCGAGAGCAATCGCCAGTTAGACGCAGTGGCACAGTTGTTAGGCTCTGAATTAGGATATCGAATTAATACTTATACTGCGGAGACATCTTTAGAAGAGCGTGAAGATTTACGGCTTTGGTTTGAAACAGGTGAATTGCAAGGACTAGTAGCAATTCGTTGTTTAGATGAAGGGGTAGATATTCCTGCAATTCAGACAGCGATTATGTTGGCAAGTAGTAGTAACCCGCGTCAGTTTATTCAGCGTCGAGGGAGGATTTTGCGATCGCACCCTCATAAAAAACGGGCAACTTTGTTTGACATGATTGTGTTACCACCTGATTTAGGTAGAGAAACAATTGACGTTGAACGTAACCTACTCAAAAAGGAGTTACAGCGCTTTATCGAGTTTGCAAATTTAGCTGATAATGGCGGTGAGGCTAGACTAAAATTACTGGCTTTACAACAACGCTATGGATTAATGGATTTATAAGCAAGAAAAAGTCGGAGATATGAGAGATTTTTGAGATAAAATTGATAAACATATGAGTATTTGGAAATGAGTAAAGTTCAAAGTCTAAGTAGTCTTCATGAGCCAATTGAAAAAGCTCCACCTGAAGTTCAACAAATTATTCGTAATGTCTTAAAGATCGAAAAGGATCGGCTCGACAAAAATGAATTGGGGCGGATTAATGAAGATATTCTCAAAATTGTCAAGGAAGCTGTGCAATGAAGCTAATCTCAATCAAGCTTTTTAATTTTCGTTGTTTTTATCAGCAAACGCCTGAAATCGTTTTAGCCAGACTAGATGATCGCAATATTACGATCATGCATGGTAACAATGGCACTGGCAAGACCTCGCTACTTAATGCTTTTACATGGGTGCTATACGAAAAATTCACCTCAGCCTTTGGCGACTCTGAGCAGCTCGTCAATCGTCAGGCGATCGCAGAATCACAAATAAATCAGCCTGTGGAATGCTGGGCAGAAGTTTTATTTGAACATGACGGGAAACGTTATCGGGTAAGGCGGCTAACCCGCGCCTATCAGCTTGCCAATAATGGAGAGAAAAATATTCAGTACAATAAAAGTGAATTATTTCTCCAAGTGGCAGGAGATGATGGGCGTTGGGTGACTCACAATCATCCTGAAGCTGTAATTAATGGCATTTTACCTAAGAGCTTGCATCAGTACTTCTTTTTTGATGGTGAGCGAATTGAGCAGATTGTGCGATCAGACAATCGCGATGAGATTGCGGAGGCAACCAAAAAGCTTCTGGGTGTGCAGGTTTTTGACAATGCAATTAAACATCTTAAGGAATCGAGAAAGTCCCTTGAGGATGAACTCAAAAGTATTGGTGATGCTCAAACTAAAACCTTGATTTCGCAAAAGCAGCATCTAGAGAGTGATAGTACTGAATACGAACTGCGAATCAAAGAAATTGAACAGGAATTAGAAGCCCAAAACCAACTAAAGGTATCTTGCAATCAACGATTGACAGAATTAGGTGGTATTGATGAAATCCAAAAGCGGCGTGAGGCTCTTGAACAGCAAGAACGTGAAAACCGCAGTAGCTTGCGAGGTTTAAAAAACCAATTGAAGACAGATATTTCTACCAAGGGCTATAGTGTATTTCTGACGGGTGCGATCGCTGATTTTCGAGAAATGGTTAGTGGTCTGCATGAACGTGGCGAACTACCTGCGGATATCAAACAGACGTTTGTGCTAGACCTATTAGAGCGTCGTAAATGCATCTGTGGTGCAGACTTGCATGATGGCTCTCCTAACTATGAGAATGTCAAGTCTTGGCTAGAGAAAGCAGGCTTAGCAGATGTGGAAACGGCGACTCTGAAACTGGAAGGTTTTGTCGATGAGGTAGAGAAACAGGCTACGGATTTTTGGCAAGATATTGATAATAAGCAATCTAATATTAATCAACTCAAGACAACAATTTCTCGGCTTGAATTACAGCTAGAGTCAATTAGTGAACAGCTACGCAAGAGTCCCATCGAAGATATTCGGCTAATGCAAAACCGCCTTGATGAGATAGATCACAAGGTTGAAGATTTAACCTTAGAGAAAGGTAAAAAGCTTCAGAAATGGACTGATTATCAAGGGCAAATTGAAAATCTCCAGAAGCAAATTAAGAGCAGTAGGCTAAATGAAGGTAAACAAAAGCTTGCTCAAAAGCGCATTGATGCAGCACAACAGGCGATCGATCTCCTGATTGAGTTAAAGACTAACCGCAATGAGCTATTTCGCAAGCAATTGGAAAATCGGATTGGGGAAATCTTTAATCAGATCTCCTTCAAAGCACAAACACCGAGACTGAGTGACAAGTACGAGTTGAGCCTAGTAGAAACTGTGGCTGGTCAAGAAGTTCAGTCGGGAGCTTCGACAGGTGAGAATCAGATTCTTAGTTTATCTTTTATCGGTAGCATCATCGATCGCGTGAGGGAATGGAGCAAGTCAGGGCTAGTCATGGGACCCGATAGCAGCACTTTCCCGATGGTGATGGATTCGCCCTTTGGTAGTCTTGATGAAATTTACCGTCGGCAGGTGGCAAGATTGATTCCCCAGTTGGCAAATCAGCTTGTGGTAATGGTTTCTAAAACACAGTGGCGGGTGGAGGTTGCCGAAGAAATGACTCCTCGAGTGGGTAAAGAATATGTGTTTGTCTTCAACTCTAATAAACCTGATACACAAACCGATGACATCGTTCTTTATGGCAAGAGTTATCCATTAGTACGAAAGAGTGCCTATGATTATGAATATACCGAAGTCTTGGAGGTGAGTCATGGTTAATACAGTCACTACGGTTTCTAAACCAGAGATTATCAGCGATCGCTGGGTTAAGGCAACTTGGGATGAGTTTATGACACTTGCAGATGATCCTAAGTTGGAGAAAGGCAGATTTTATTATGACAATCACAAGATGAGGATTGAGATGTCACCAGTTGGACCAATACATGCCCATGAAAATGCAATTGTTTCTAAGGTAATTGGAATATTTGCAGCACTTATGAATATTTGTATATACGAGTATATAAATTGTAGCTTTAGAAAAAAGGGCGAGAGTGAATGTCAGCCAGATATTGCATTTTATATAGGGAATGATTTGAGGCTACCACCTCGAAACAATGCACCTGTAGATCTTAGTAAGTTTGATTTACCAACGTTGATTGTGGAAATTTCTTCAACAACATTACAAGATGATTTGGGGTATAAGCGCTTACTGTATGAGCGTTTGGGTGTCAAAGAATACTGGGTGGTGAATGCTCAAACTTCTGAGGTGTTTGCTTTTATGATCGCTGATGGACGTAGTGGCATAGTTGAGCGGTCACAGGTTCTTGAAGGTTTGGAAATTACCACGGTACAAGAGGCACTTAAACGCAGTCTAACAGAAGATGATGGTGCGATCGCGAGATGGCTATTGCAGACTTTTACAGTCTCACCTACCTAAGTTCTGTTCACATTCTCGAAATATTGATTGCAGCAATCCTAATACTCTCTCTAAGTCTCCTGTGGCATGGGGCATGGTTTCATAGACAGAACCAGCGATCACTAGTTTATAGGCTTTCCATGTATCACCATTTGTGACGATCCCAAATACATTGATTTGCTTACCAATTTGATTGTTACGCCATTGACAAGCTTGCATTTCCACTAAACATTGAGCTAATCCCTGCTCAAAGTCATCTTTTTTTGCCTCGACAATGCAGAGAAATGGAGCTTCTAAATAGGCCTTGCGTTCGGCAATGAGATAGTC
>JBJTVM010000503.1:0-9741 GCA_046081205.1 Pseudanabaena sp.
CAAAGCGCCGCCTCACTCTCTTTGGGGTTCGATTTGTGCCACTGGAGGAATACCTACCACGTAACATCAGTTAATAATTACTAGCTGTCTTCCGATGATGAATTGCCGTTAAACCGTTAGCTTGCAACAGCTTGCCATTCTCCACGATCGCATAGACAATCCAATGATCGCCACATTCCATTCTTTGGGCAACTCGACATTCTAAATAAGCCAATCCGTCAGGCAAAAACAGACCACCTTCTGTTGGCTCCACCTCTACATCCTTAAACCGATCTTCCCCAGGTGCAAATTTTTTCATGAAGTGTTTGCGAAGTTGCTTGCCTTGCTCAAGAATATTCAAGACAAAACGATCGCCTTCGTATAAGTAGGACTCGATCGCCCGATCTTTCGCAACCGCGATCGTCAGCCCTGGGGGATTAAAAGTTGCTTGCGACACCCAAGAAGCGAGCATCGCTGTGGAGATTTCGCCACGCTTCACAGTTAACACACATAAAGAACCAACAATCCGCCCCACTGCTTGCTCAACTGTGCTTCCAGGATTGAGGGTAGTCCGCACTTTCTTAGCTTTTTTCAGGTTTTGAGCAAAATCAGTTCCCGTCTCTTCACAGATTTGTAATGTCGCCTCAGTGGGGGTAAATTTAATCCGAATTGGCTCAAAGGCAAGAATATAGCCAGCATCCTTTAATTTGCCAGCAATAATATCTACGGCTTCACCGCTCCAACCATAGGAACCAAACACACCTGCCTGATAACTTTTTGTCGCGGTAGATAAAACTATGCCCAGAGCCGTTTGCACCTGTGTTGGTAAGTGACCACCCAGAGTTGGCGAACCAATCAAGAAGCCAGAAGATTTCTCGATCGCCGCCTTGATTTCCTCTGGTTCCGCGTTTTCACAATTGATTAGCTCAACTGCAACCCCTGCCTTGGTGATACCTCTAGCTAGGGCATTAGCGATCGTGGTGGTGTTGCCATATGCCGAGGCAAATAGCAATGCTACAGAAATATTTTGCTGCTTCTGGGCTTCACTCCATTGACGATAGAGATTTACCAATTCATGCAAGCCATTTTTCAACATTGGGCCATGTCCGGGGGCATAGAAAACCGCAGGAAAATCGCTTAATTTATCAAGGGCTGCCTCAACTTGGCGGACTTGGTTTGCCATCGTACTATCGAAATAGTAGCGGCGATCGTCCAATAGATAACTCCAACCCTCATCAAATACTTGATCGCCGCAAATATGCGCCCCAAAGAATTTATCGGTATATAAAACCTGAGTTTTTGAGTCGTAAGTACAAAGCTCGTCAGGATGGCGTGGGGTAGAGGTAGGAATGAACTTGAGAATATGACCTTTGCCCAGATCGAGGGTTTCTTCACCCCGCACGACCTGAATTTTCAGATCTTTACCAAATGTCTCTTCGAGACTTTGACGTAAAGCGATCGCCCCCGGATTAGTACAAATAAAGGTAATGCGACGATTTATTTCGAGTAAAGCCTTGAGCGTATCAATACGGTTTTGGTTGACATGGCCAAGAATAACGTAACTAATATCACCAACATTTATGCGTTGACGTAGCTCGTTTAAATAAATCTCTGTAAATGTCCCACCAGGAGGATCAATCAGAGCTAGTAAAGTCCCTTGAATTAAGAAAGAGTTAGCTGTTGTGCCTTTTTCAAGAGCATATTCAATTTCAAAGCGTAAGCGATTCCAACTGCGCGATCGCAAGGCAAAGGTTTCTGCGGCAATATAAATCGCTTGTACATCGCGGGGTTTATTTCTAGGCACGATCGCTGTCTCCAAACTATTAAGCTGACGAATTTGCTATAGGACTATGAGCAAGTTTCGTTATCTCAATCATAGCGAGCAAGTGATTGTAGGTGTTGAATTATTTAATTCGCGATGCTTATCAACTAGATGAGAAATATTTAATTAAAGCGCTCTTCAATCAAGTAAAGTACGGGTTGGTTCCCCTCCGAAGACTAAGACGAGCATCGATATAAAGTAGCCATGCGCTCTAAATTTTTATTTGGATCACGTAGTAAAAATGGTAGGTGTCCAACGGGCGGTGACTTGAAATTGGGTTGGCGACCTTCGATATACTGCCAACGCGCAGTTTGGCGATCGTAGGCTGGATCGATCACCAGTTCACCAGATGGACTTAGCCAACCAATATTTTCGTATGTTCTGCGAATATCTCTAGCAAAATCTTCGTAAATCTTTTTCTGAGCAGTTAATCCCAGCTTGCCATTACTTGCCTGAGTCCATAGTTGATCGATCAAAACCAGATCTGCACAACTAATCCGATTAAACTCATCGGGGTGAAAGGTTCCGTCACGATCTGATTGATTTCCTGCTGCTTTGAGAAGTAGTAGATAAGTTTCTTGATCGGCTGCTTTCCAGTTTTTGGCTTGGAGATAGAGGGTCAATTGCTCATAGCTGGTTTTGCGATCGCTAACAGGTGTGACGGAAGGCTGAACTAAAACAGAAGGTGAAGGAGCAATTATAGGTGTGGAGGTAGGAGTACTGGCAGAAAGATTAGGAATGCTATTAGATGGAATACTGCTTTTGAAAGGATTCCATCCTGTACTCAACAAATATGCTCCGCCAGCTAATCCTAGTAAGGTGATCGCTGATGGCAGTAACCAAAGATTGGGCTTAACCTCTCTATCGTCTGTAATTCTAGGCGAAGCAGTACTTAATTTCGGGAGTTTTGCCATATCCCGAAGTACTTCATCAACTGTCTGATAGCGATCGCGCGGATTGCATCGGGTCATCCGATCTAAAACTACGGCAAACTCACGGCTGACTTTAGCATAGCTCCTCCAGTTAATTTCATTATCGCGATCTCTTGGAAATTGACTGGGATGTTTGCCTGTCAAAGCTTGTAGAGCGACCATTCCCAAAGAATAGATATCACTACAGGATACCGATTGACCCCGCTCTTGTTCGTAGGACATATATCCAGGTGTGCCAATGGGCAAGGTTACTCTTGCTTTGTGGTGGGCGCTAGCAACCTCCAGTTGGACTTGTTTGACAGTGCCAAAATCAATTAGTACTAGCTTGCCATCACTATGACGACGGATCAAGTTGCTAGGTTTAATATCTCGATGAATGACATTGTATTTATGGACAAATTGCAGAATTTCTAGAACCTCTTTGACGATTTGAGCAACCCTCGCCTCAGCCATTTGACTACCTGGAGACATTTCTTTGCTGAGTGGATGTCCTGCAATAAACTCTTGAACGAGATAGAATTCTTTATTCTCTTGGAAATATGCGTAAAGTTGCGGAATTAGATCGTGCTTTCCCAATTCCTGCAAGGTTTCTGCTTCAGCTTTAAATAGTTCTAGAGCCTTCTGAGTAAAAACTGGATCGTCAATGGTGGGGTTGAGATGTTTGACGACGCATTGGGGATTTTTAGGCAAGCGTGTATCTTCTGCAAGATAGGTTTGCGAAAAACCTCCTTCAGCGAGTTCTTTGACAATGCGATAGCGGCGATCGAGTAGCTTGCCTAACATGCTGGCATTATAGGTTAGAGGGGTTTTTAAAACACGTTCACTATTTTAGCGTCAGTTAGCCGAAAGCGGAAAATGCTAGGAATCGATAAGTGATTCCTAGCATTTTCCGCCATTTGCGGCGTGCAAATCACGATTTAAACCCAAGAGAGAATAGCAGCACTTGGCAGTGCTTATGCTTTTTTGGGGTTTATACCAATGCACAAAATGGCTACGCCATTTTGTGCATTGGTATAAACCCTTACGGGGTTTGTTTTTTAATTCACAGAAGTGTGGCGACACTTCCGTGAATTGGTATTAGAGTCTTAAGGTTTTACGAAAGCTTCTAGTGATAGATTTATGTCATGGTAGCCAGACTAAGTACAGGATCAAAATAGTTGATTGTGTAGGGGCAGAGCATCCCTGCAACTACTAATGCTTATCGCTAGATTTGGTATACAGGAATGCTCTGCCCTAAACTTAACGCAGTCGCAGACTAATCCTCAACTACGGAAAGGGTAGAGCATTTGCGAACCGATATTCTAGCGAAAAGTTGAGAAATTGTGGCGCAAATGCTCT
Organism: Pseudanabaena sp.; assembly: GCA_046081205.1. GTDB lineage: Bacteria > Cyanobacteriota > Cyanobacteriia > Pseudanabaenales > Pseudanabaenaceae > Pseudanabaena. The sequence continues at coordinate 4,072 of JBJTVM010000503.1, forward strand.
ACCCCTACAGCAAAATTGTTTGCAGATTTTTTCTTGTACTTATAACTTTCTAAATAACCTATTACTAAGGGTTTGAGTTTTCATCTATGCCAACAATTCCAGACTATCAACGTATAGTCTTCACTACAGGAGTAGACGAGCATGGCATCACTTCATCAACCATTATGGACTTTGTCCTTTGAAGAGGTCTATCAATCTTTAGGCACTACTGCTAATGGACTATCCCAAAACGAAGCTCAACAGAGATTAGCAAAATTTGGTGCAAACGAATTACCTGAACCTGCCCATCGTCCATTGTGGCTAAGGTTTGCCGATCAACTGACGCATTTTATGGCTCTGTTGTTATGGGTAGCAGGTATTCTTGCCTTTATTTCGCGTACTCCTGAACTGGGCTGGGCAGTCTGGGCGGTAATTTGGATTAACGCGATATTTAGCTTTTGGCAAGAGTTTCAAGCAGAGAAAGCACTTTCAGCTTTGAAAAAAGTCTTGCCTATGCAGGTGAAGGTTTATCGAGACGGGGAATTAAAGCAAATTCCTGCAAGAGAACTGGTGCGTGGCGATGTCATGCAATTGGAAGAAGGCGATCGCATTTCCGCAGATGCTCGATTAATCTCTGCCGAAAGTTTATATCTGGATGTCTCCGTGATGACAGGAGAATCCTTGCCTGTGGCTCGGAGTCCTTACCCCGTAAGACTGCGTGAAGCAGTTTCCATTCGTGGCGGTAAAACTATGCTGCGTCAAGGCGAACAGCCTATGCAGGAGAAAGTAAATCCCTCGGAAATCGCTAATCTTGTGTTGGCGGGTTCGACGGTAGCCGCAGGTCGGGCTGTCGCGGTAGTCTATGCGACGGGTTCTGAAACTGAGTTTGGTCAGGTGGCGCATTTAACTACGGTCGTAAAGCGCGAACCCAGTACGCTAGAAATCCAAGTGGCGCGGATTGTGCGGCTAATTACAGCGATCGCCCTTGGTATGGGAGCTACGGTATTTGCACTTAGTTACTTGCTGATTGGCATGGATGTGACGGAGAGCTTTATTTTTGCGATCGGGATTATCGTTGCCAATGTCCCTGAAGGTTTATTGCCGACGGTGACCCTTGCCCTTGCCCTTGGTGTAAAGAGAATGGCGCGACGTAATGCCCTTGTGAGGAGGCTCTCCGCCGTCGAGACTCTGAGTGCGACTACAGTAATTTGCACTGACAAGACTGGCACATTAACTAAAAACGAAATGACCGTGCGCTATCTGTGGCTACCTACAGAACCAACGCAAGCCGATCACCCAAATTCCAAGCCTGATCATGCGAATGATGTACTCACTAACAGGCTAATTGAAGTTACAGGTGCTGGTTACGATCCCAGCAGTGGCAAGGTGAATATTCCTCCTGATTCGGAAACCGCTTGGAAAGCCAAGGTTTTACTGATTGGTTCGGCGCTTTGCTCTAATGCCCGTCTAGTACATCTCAATGCGCCGAGTCGTTGGCAAGAAATTGGCGATCCCACCGAGGCGGCTCTCTTGGTCGCAGCAGGGAAAGCAGAACTAAATTTAGAAGAGCTACAAAAGCAATATCCCCGCTTAAGGGAACTTCCCTTTGACTCGCGCCGCTTAATGATGACCGTGGTTTTGCATTGGCAAGATTCAGAAATATGGTCAAGTCCATCTCCCAATCTGGCTTTTACTAAGGGCGCACCCTTAGAAGTTCTCAAACATTGTCATTGGATTTTGCGCGATGGTAAATCTCAGGAATTAACCCATGACTATTGGGATGAAGTTGTCCGAGCCAATGATGACTTAGCAAGGCAAGGGTTTCGGGTGTTAGGTTTGGCAGCACGTCAGGGAGGTCAGGAACTGCTCGATCTCAAGGCTCAGGATTTAGAGCAGGATCTGATCTTTATTGGATTAGTTGCCATGTTCGATCCACCGCGTGATGAAGTACCGAAGGCGATCGCCCAATGTCATCAAGCAGGAATCAAAGTGACGATGGTGACGGGTGACTATGGACTGACCGCCGAAGCGATCGCTCGTCAGATCGGACTAGTGAGCGATAAAGTGCGAGTGGTCACGGGTGAAGGTATGGGACATCTCTCGGACGCACAACTAAAACAGGTGGTGAAATATCGCTTCGGTTTGGTATTTGCGCGGATGTCGCCTGAGCATAAGTTGCGATTGGTACAAGCGTATAAAGATATTGGTGAAGTCGTGGCGGTAACAGGGGATGGGGTGAATGATGCGCCCGCTTTACGAGCTGCGAATATTGGCATTGCGATGGGACAAAATGGTACGGATGTGGCGCGGGAAGCGGCGGATATTGTATTGACTGATGATAACTTTGCGACGATTGTGGTGGCGATCGAGCAGGGTCGGGCAATTTATCAGAATATTCGCAAGTTTATGACCTATATCCTTGCTTCAAATGTGCCAGAAATTGTGCCGTTTTTAGGAATGGTCGCCTTTAAGATTCCGCCTGCACTAACGATTTTACAAATTCTGGCGGTGGATTTGGGTACTGATATGGTTCCTGCTCTCGCGTTGGGAGCGGAAACTCCCGAAGCAGGAATTATGGATCGTCCACCCCGTCCTAAACAGGAATTTCTACTCAATGTTCCCTTACTAATTCGTGCCTATCTATTTTTGGGCGTAATTGAAGCAGTTCTCTCAATGTTGGGATTCTTTATGGTCTGGTGGAGCTATGGCTATTCGTTAGCAGATTTGCAACAAGTGACTCCGATGATTCTCAATCATACTGCTGATCCGACGGTGACAGGTATCTATCGCTAAGCGACAACTATGACTCTAGCGGCGATCGTCGCTTGTCAAGTGGGTAATTTATTCGCCTGCCGTTCGTCTTGGGGTTCGATCTTCCGTCAGTCCTTGGCAAATAATAGTTTGCTCTGGTTAGGAATTAGTGTGGAATGCGTTGCTCTCTTTGCTTTCATCGACTTCCCCCCCTTTAGACAGGTATTCGGAACTGCCTCATTAACTAATTGGCATTGGTTAATGTTGCTTGCCTGTCCACCGATTTTGATTGGTTTGGAGGAACTGCGTAAGTTGTTTCTGCGTGCTATAAGGCGGAAACATGCGCGATCGCTATGATTTGGGTAAAGAGTGCGATCACCTATTGGTTAAACACATAGGCGATCGTCACAGACATTACTTTTGACCTCAAAATTTGAGGATTTCTACCTTTTAGAATAAGATTTCGGTTTATAGTTATTTTTAGCAAATTATTCTTGGAGCTTTTGCGGTGAGCGAGTCCTTAGTTGAAGTTACTTTTGCGCTAGATGATCCCAGTTTAGATGACTACGAACGCCAGGAGTTTACTAAGAAATTATTGAAGCAACTCCGAGAACAGGGTGATGCAGAGAGCCTAGAACGCACTGATGATCTTGGCTCTGAAGTTGGTAGTAAAAGCGGTATCGATAAACTAGTTGGAGCCTTGACGGCTGAGGTTAAGTTTGACAAAGTGATCAGCTTTTTTGGTTTTGTCGGTGAGAAATTTGCGGAAAAGCCGATTGAAGTCCATGTGAAAATTGGCGATCGCGAAGTGACGATAAAAGGCACTGGTGAAAAGGCGATCGCTCAAGCGAAACAGGCGGCTATTGATATACAATCGGCTCTGCGTGGAGATGCTGCCAATGGCTAAGAAGGCTCTACTGATTGGCGTAAGTCAGTATGAGGCGGGTTTGCCACCCCTTGCGGCTGCGCCCAAGGATGTGGCGGCGATGGAGCGCGTGTTGCAAAGTCCTGAGCTTGGGGCTTTTGATGAGGTCAAAACGCTGATCGATCCCGATTTAGAAAAAATGCAAACAGCGATCGATTTGTTATTTCAAAGCTGTCAAAAGGGTGATTTGGGCTTGCTCTATTTTTCGGGGCATGGGATTACCGATGATAGCGATCGCCTATATCTTGCCACACGCCGCACGGGTAAGGACACGTTTCGCTCTACGGCGGTATCGGCGAGTTTTATTCAGGGCATCATGCGCGATCGCGGTTCTCAACGTCAGCATGTTTTGATTTTGGACTGTTGCTATAGTGGGGCGTTTGCGGAGGGTTGGCAGGCGAAAGGTGCGGATGTAAAGCTAAAATCGCAGCTTGAGGTGGAGGGGAGTGTGGTGTTAACTTCTTCGACTTCGACGCAAAAGTCCTATGAGGATAAGGAGGGGGAACTGTCGCTCTATACAAATTACATCGTGCAGGGGATTGAGTCGGGGGCGGCGGAGTCTGATGGGGATGGGATGATCTCGGCGGATGAGTTGCATGAGTATGCTAAACGGCATGTGCAGTCGGCTAAGCCTGCGATGAAGCCAGAGATTTATGGGATTAGGCAGGGAATTAAGATTCGTCTTGCTAAGGCAAGGGTTGACGCGAAGTTGGAGTATCGCCGTCTAGTGGAGAGATATGCGGAGAATGGCGAGATCTCTTTTGTCGGTCAGGATATTTTGGAGGTGCAGCGCGAGAGGTGGGGTTTGTCAGATGAAGTTGCTATTGCGATCGAGAATGAGGTTTTAGAGCCAGTTCGTAAGCGCTTGAAAAATTTAGAACGCTATGAAAAGTCTTTAGATAGAGCTTGCAAACATCAGTTTCCTCTGACTGAGAGAATTGTCGGTCAGCTTGAAGATTTGCAGGAAGTTTTGGGTTTGAGAGATGAAGATGTTCTGGCTATTCGGGAGCGAGTTACTGCACCTTACGCAAAACTGCTCAAGCAGCAAGAACTAGAGGCGGAGAATCAGAAGAAACAGACTGCATTAGAGCAACAAAGACAAGCAGAGCGAAAAAAGCAACAAGAGCTAGATTTGGAGCAGCAAAGGCTTGTTGATTTAGAACAACAAAGACTGCGGGATGCTGAGCAAGAAAAGCTAAAGGCTGAAGCTAAACGCCAATCTGTGCGTGAAGCAGAGCAACAAAGACAAGAACGACAAAGGCTTGTGGATTTCGAGGAACAAAGACTTCGGGATGCTGAGCAAGAAAGCCTAAAAGCTGAAGTCAAACGTCAATTGGAACATGAAGCAAAGCAACGAAGACAAGAACAACAAAATTTACAATCAAAGATAGAAAATACCAATTCGATTGAACAGCCTAAATTACCTTTTCGTTTATCCAGACGTAACTTTATGCTGGTTGCAGGCTTTTCTGGAGTGAGTGTAGTGACTTTTGCTGCTATTCGCGGTAGTCAAACACCTACAAATAATTCCACAAATACCTCTACACCAATAACAGTTAATACAAGTCAACCTAAGCCTTTTACAGTTGAGACTGGGAAGCCCTTTAAAATTGAATTTGAAAACGGCGTAAATCTGGATATGGTCTATATCGTTAGTGGCAAATTTACGATGGGTTCGCCCCCTGAAGAAAAAGGGTTTGATGATGAGCGTCCACAGATTAAAGATGTGAATGTTTCAGCTTTTTATATGGGCAAATACGAAGTAACACAAGCCCAGTGGCAAGCGATTATGGGGAATAATCCTTCTTTTTTTAAAGACAATTTACAAAATCCTGTGGAAAAAGTTTCTTGGGATGAAGCTCAGGAATTTTGTAAGAAGCTATCGCAGCAGACAGGTCGAGAGTTTAGATTGCCTAGCGAGGCAGAATGGGAATATGCCTGTCGCGCAGGAACAGCCACAGCTTACTCCTTTGGGGATAACGCTTCATTGTTAGGGGAGTATGCTTGGTATACAG
>JBJTVM010000504.1:0-16039 GCA_046081205.1 Pseudanabaena sp.
ATTGAGAACAGGCGGCGCTTTGCGCCGCCTGTTCTCAATTATTAGTTGCATGAAAATGATTATAAATATGCTGCGCTAACTTCTTGCCGATACCATCGGTTTCGGCGATCTGTTCGACTGTTGCTTGACGAATGTAATCAACGGAATGGAATTTCTCAAGCAGAATCTTTTGGCGATGATGACCTAAACCTGTAATTTGATCGAGATGAGATCGCTGCATTCTTTGACTACGTTTTTTACGATGGAAGGTAATCGCAAAGCGGTGAGCTTCATCGCGCAATCGCCGCAGCACCTGTACTCCTGCTCGCTCTGGATCACCACTCACTAAAGGTTCTGACTGCTCTGGTAAAAAGATTTCTTCGCGTTTTTTGGCAAGGCTAATCACGGTTAGGCGATCGCGTAAGCCCAGTTTATCAATTATTTTCATCACCGATGAAAGTTGACCCTTGCCACCATCGATCATGACGACATCGGGGAAGTCGTCTGGTGGATTGGGAACTGGGGATTGAGAATTGCTAAAATTGGTGTAATTTCTGAATCTTCTGGCAATTACTTCGGCGAGGCTGGCAAAGTCGTCAGAATGTCCAGTTTGAATATCAGGATTACGGATTTTGTAATGGCGATAATGTTGCTTTGCGGGAATGCCATCAATAAATACTACTTGGCTTGCCACGGCATCGGAGCCTTGAATGTGGGAAATGTCATAACCTTCAATACGATGGGGCAAGCTATCGAGATTAAGAATTTCCGCTAAGTCTTCCAATCCTTGCAAATTCCGATCGCTCTGTTTTTGAATTCGCGCTAACTCATACTGAGCATTGCGTTCCACCATCTCGATTAGTTCGGCTTTGAGTTGACGCTGTGGTGAGGCGATCGCGACTTTGCGCCCTTTGCGATCGCTTAACCATGCTTGCAAAATCTCTACTTCAGGCAATTCTAATTGGGTATGCACTTCATTGGGAATTTCGACAGGATCGCAGTTTTGATAATGGGCTTCTAAAGTTCGTTGCAAAATTGCCTCTGGTACATCACTTTGACTATCCGCCACAAAGGCAAGTCTTCCCACCAAGCGTCCTGCTCTAATTTGAAATAACTGGATACAGGTATGTTGCTCGTCCTGTGCCATGGCGATCGCATCACGAGAAACTGTATCATCTGGCAGGGAAACCTTTTGATTTGAGTTGAGGTTTTGCAAAACTTGGATGCGATCGCGTAGATCAGCAGCCTTCTCAAATTCCAAAGCTTCTGCTGCCGCTTCCATTTTTTCGGTAAAGGTTTCCACTAATTCGCTAGATCGTCCCTGAAAAATCATCGCTACTTTTAACATCGTCTTGCGATAATCATCTGGCGAAACGAGTTGCTGGCATACCCCAGGACATAAACCCATGTCATAGTTCAAACAGGGGCGATCTTTAAACATTGGGATCGGTCTTTGGCGGAGTGGGAAAGCGCGTTTGATAATTCCTAAAGTCCGCTTGAGGTTAAAGACATCGACATAGGGACCATAGTATTTATCCTTTGTGCCGCCCATCTTGCGTTTGCGGGTAATAAAAATGCGCGGATAGTCCTCTGACCAAGTAATACAGACGTAGGGATATTTTTTATCGTCCTTGAGGAGAACGTTGTAATAGGGTTGATATTGCTTAATCAGGTTTGCCTCAAGGGCGAGGGCTTCAGATTCAGAGTCGGTAACGATGAATTCTATTTCATGTACCAACTGCACCATCATAGCGATGCGTGGTGATAGGTCTTGACTGCTGCGAAAGTACGATCGCACCCGATTACGTAGCGCCTTCGATTTACCGATATAAATTACGCCATCATGGCGATCGCGCATGAAGTAAACCCCTGATTCTAGGGGGATTTCCTTTAATCTCGCCTGTAGTTTTTCGGGGTTTTGTAGAAGCGGATCAGTCATCGTTCAATCATATCAAATTCTTATGAATCGAATTTTCGTTCACAAGAATATTCTCATAATGATCCCAAAGAAATTGCTAAAAAATTGCAAATAATTGCCCCTCATTCTGGAAATAGGTGACAAGATAGACCATATGTTAATCCGTCCTAATTTTGAAATGAGCTGCTAGTAAGCTCCAATTGACCGAGATACACTCTATAGGAGCAGCAAGATAGGGCAACCTAGTCATGAAAAAAAACAACTTAATTTCAGTGGTCGTAATCATTGGGCTAGTTTTTGCAGCTAGCATTTGGTATGCCCGCAATAATGGATTACTACCAGTTGCCGCAGGTGACGAAGCAGTTTTATATGATGGGCTTTTTAATACGATTTTGGCGATCGCCTTCGGATTTTTCCTGATCGTTGAAGGCGTTTTGATCTATTCGATCATCAAGTTCCGCCGCCGTAAAGGTGATGATACCGATGGACCTGCTATCCATGAGAACTTAAGCCTAGAAATAATTTGGACGGCTATTCCCACAGTGATTGTGATGTGGGTAGCTATCTATAGCTTTGATGTATATACCGCCATGCAAGGATCTCAAAACCTTGATGCTATGGCTCACGGTGGAATGCACCATACTGTGGCTAAACATGAAAGAGGCGGAATGCCGATGTCAAAAGCAACTCTTGCATCCTCAAATAGTGATGGGACGTTAATGGCAGGGACAATGCCTGCTGGCGGGGACGATGTGATCGCAATCAATGTTAGCGCGATGCAGTTTGCATGGATATTTAACTACACCGATGAAATTGCGACAGCTGAACTCCATGTACCATTGGGCAAAAAAGTACGCCTAAACATGAATGCTGTGGATGTACTTCATGCCTTTTGGGTTCCCCAATTACGTATCAAGCAAGATGTAATCCCAGGACGCGAAACCTTCTTAGAATTTACACCCCGTGTTGTTGGCGAATACCCTGTAGTCTGCGCTGAATTATGTGGTTCTTATCATGGTGGTATGCGGACTACGATGGTAATTGATACCCCTGAAGACTATCAAGCATGGTTAAAGGAGCAGCAAGAAGTGGCAAGTAATGATCCCGAAGCGATCGTTGCGACAAATTCAAGATCGTCAGTATCGCAAATGTCTGAGCAAGAATATCTAGCTGGGAAAGTTGCTCAACTCGGCGGCGAACATCAGCACATGATGATGAATCATTAACGAATAATCAACTAAATGGGCTAAGTCTAGTTTGGCTATGTCCAAATTGTTAAATCCCAAAACAGCAATTATTTTACAAACATTCTCCTATGACCCAAACCCTTACCCCAACCCAAAATTCGGGCGCATCGGGAACAGAACCCACCAAAACCCCTTGGTGGGAGTTCTTCACTTTTAGCGTTGATCACAAGGTAATTGGGATTCAATATCTTGTTACTTCCTTTGTATTTTATTTAGTAGGTGGGGCGCTTGCGTCTGCTGTACGTGTCGAACTAGCAACACCCGACTCGGATCTGGTTGATCCCGCCTTTTATAACAGCTTGTTTACCATGCATGGCACGGTGATGATCTTTTTATGGATTGTACCTGCGGTCACAGGTGGGTTTGGTAACTACCTAATCCCCTTAATGATTGGGGCGCGTGACATGGCTTTCCCTCGCTTGAATGCGATCGCCTTTTGGTTGACGATTCCTGCGGGGATGTTGTTGATGAGCAGTTTCTTTTTTGGCCCTGCCTCAACGGGTTGGACAGCCTATCCTCCTTTGAGTATTTTGACCAATGAACATATTGGTCAAGCAATTTGGATTAGCAGCATTATTTTGGTGGGAACCTCCTCGATCTTGGCTGCGGTGAATTTCATTGTCACGATCTGGGCGATGCGGATGCCTGAGATGGATCTGTTTAGTATGCCCCTGTTCTGTTGGGCGATGATGGCAACCTCAGTACTTGCGCTTTTGGCAACACCAGTATTAGCAGGAGCAATGGTGCTATTAGGCTTTGATCTGTTGATTGGCACAAACTTCTTTAATCCCACAGGTGGCGGCGATCCTGTCGTGTACCAACATTTATTCTGGTTCTATTCGCACCCCGCCGTCTATGTGATGGTTTTGCCCGTATTTGGGATCATTTCTGAAGTTTTACCTCCCCATAGCCGCAAACCCATTTTTGGTTACAAGGCGATCGCCTATTCCAGCATGATGATTTGTGCATTGGGTTTATTTGTATGGGCGCACCATATGTTTACCAGTGGCACGCCTGATTGGCTGCGGGTCTTCTTTATGGTAGCTACATTGCTAGTTGCTGTACCTACTGGCATTAAGGTATTTAGTTGGGTAGCTACCCTTTGGGGTGGTAAGTTACGCTTAGAGAGTCCCTTGCTATTTGCGATGGGCTTTATCTCTACATTCCTAATCGGTGGCTTGAGTGGAGTTATGCTTGGTTCAACTCCAATTGATATCCATGTTCACGATACTTATTTTGTAGTTGCCCATTTCCACTATGTACTTTTTGGTGGAAGCGTTTTTGGCATTTATGCAGGGTTATATCACTGGTTCCCGAAAATGACAGGGCGGATGTTAAATGAATTTTGGGGCAAGGTGCATTTTGTGCTTACCTTTATTGGAATGCACTTAACCTTCGGTCCGATGCATATTCTGGGCTTACAAGGTATGCCGCGCCGCGTAGCTCAGTACGATCCTCAATTTGCACCAATCAATGTAATCTGCACTATTGGTGCTTTTGTACTGGCGATTTCTACAATTCCTTTTGTAATCAATGCAGTCTATAGTTGGTTTAAGGGCGAACAAGCACCTGATAACCCTTGGGATGCCTTGACTCTAGAATGGACAACCTCTTCACCACCAATTCCCCATAACTGGATTGGTGAGCCTGTTTTATTGAATGGGCCCTATGACTATGGTGAAGAATATAAAGATGCTCGCAAAGAAGCGATCGCTGCATCTCAAGCCGCAACCTAATTTCCCAGTTTCCTAAACAAGGGGCTTGATGCCCCTTGTCTGCAATCCCATCCATAATCCTATCCATTTATCCAAACATCAATCTATGCAAGGATCGATCGCTCCAGTTACAACACAAAATGAAGCAATTCATGGTCATGCCGCCGAAGCTGCTGGCCATGCTGAACATCCAGATCTTAGGGTTTTTGGCTTGATTGTTTTCCTGATTTCTGAGGGAATGTTGTTCTTTGGTTTGTTTGCTGCTTATTTGACTTTTCGCTCTGTTGCCACGTCTTGGCCGCCTGAAGGTACTCCCGAACTTGAACTGCTCTTACCAGGGATCAATACAATTATTCTGGTATCCAGTAGTTTCGTAATTCATCAAGCCGATCACGCAATTAAAGAAAATAAAGTCAAAGCGACTCAACTCTGGTTTGTTGCCACATTTATTATGGGCGCGATCTTCATCGCTGGACAGATATATGAGTACCAACATCTAGAGTTTGGGCTGACCACAAACCTGTTCGCCAGTACCTTCTATGTCTTAACAGGCTTTCACGGCTTGCACGTAATTATTGGTCTGTCACTAATTGCCGCAGTGCTAGTGCGATCGCTTAAAACTGGTCACTACAGCAACACTAATCATTTTGGTATCGAAGCTGCTTCTGTATATTGGCACTTTGTCGATATTGTCTGGATTGTCTTATTTTTATTGCTTTATATTCTGTAGACAACAAAAAAGAGGCGACGCATTGCGTCGCCATTTTTTTTTAGTGGCTGGGTAGCGGCGCTTCGCGCCGCCACTCAGCTTTCTGGTTCAAAACTTCCATGCTGTAGGACTACCCTTTCTTAACGTCAGTTCGACGAAAGCGAAAAATGGGAGGAATCGCTAGGCGACTCCTCCCATTTTTCGGCATTTGCGGCTTGCAAAGCAATCCGCAAATGCCGATATCAAACTCACTTTTTTTAAGCAAAATTTATTTCTCAATCTTGAAAGAAGTAATAAAGCGATCGACATCGGATGCAGCAATTTTGTCGGCAGCCCCTAATGCAAATACTTGATACAAACGATTGTCAGCCAAACAAAATCTACCCTTCATTGACACATCTGTAGTTTGAACTTTGCCACTAGCCTCAAAATCGCGACAAGGTATATCTCCAAGTAAGTATTCTTTTTCAGACTTGATTTCGCCTTTGAGATTAGAAACTGAACCTTTGACCGAATCTGCCAAACCTTTTTGGATATCAGCAGGATTGGCAATTTTGTTAGGGAAATCAGCATAGCCCACAAAATATCCTGAATCATTGGCTTCAGCAATCACCATATTCAGCTTAATAGTTCCCACATCAGTCTTTTGGTCTTGAGATTGCTCTTGTGGCTTACTAGGTAATTGGATACTAAATTTCCCAGCCGATGATTTGTAATCCTGCCAAGCATTAGTACTTGTGGATTTATTGTCTGTTTTGGCATCAGGAGTACTTTTACTGTCCTTAGGCTTTTCAGAAGGTTTGTCATCAGGTTTTGCTGTGGGAGTAGCCGTAGATGTTGCAGCTACTGTAGGAGTTTTGTTATCAGCTACAGGGGTAGATGGAGTGCAAGCACTAACTGCAAATAAGACTAAACCAGCAGCAAGGGAAATATACTTTTTCATGATAAGACCTTCGATTGGGCAATAAGCTTGAAGCTCGTTAGATACTATATCGTGCCTTGTAATCTCCAAAACCATTTTTTTGCAAGCCAGCCTGCGGCTGGATTAAAGGCAGCGCGAAGCGCCGCCTTTATTAGCTAATCATCATCTGTATCCAAATTTTGATGTTCACTGCGACGAGACTCTCGGCGATAGCGCTTTTTTAGTAACCTTGGTTCCTGTTGTTGCTTCCCATCGCTAGTATCTTTGACTTTGACAGAAGCATCCGCATTGGCTGTATTTTTTAGCTTGTGTTGATAGGCGATCGCCTCTTCTAAATATGCTAAGTAATGCTCGTAACGTTCCCAATCGCCACGCACAATGCAATGTGGTTCATCGCGACGATGTAAACAATTGTTAAAATGACAAACATCTCCTGAAGCCAATCTTTGTCTTGCTTCAGGAAAACAATCCGCTAATTCTTGCGGTGTAACTGTCAAATTAGGTTGCATAAAACCTGGAGTATCAGCAAGATATCCGCCCGCAGGTAAATTAAATAACTCGACATGTCGGGTCGTATGTTTTCCATGTCCTAAGCGTTGAGAAACTTCACCAACACGGACTTGCAAATTAGGGATTAATAGATTAATTAGGCTCGATTTGCCAACACCTGACTGTCCTGCCACGACAGTTACACCAGTCTGTAAATGCTGTGCTAGTTCTTCAAGCCCTTCTTTGGTATAGGTGCTAATGGCGATTGGTGAATAGCCCCAAGACTTTAGGCGATCGCGCCATGTCATCCATACCGCATCATTAACTAAATCGCGTTTGTTTAGACACAACAAAACATCAACCTGAGTGCTTTCGGCTTTTACTAAAAAGCGACTTAGTTGATGTGGATCGGGGCTTGGTTCAGCTAAAGCAAAAACTAATAAAATGCGATCAACATTTGCTACTGTTGGGCGATCAAGTAGATTACGACGGGGCGACACTTCTGATATGGCTCCACGTCCACCCTGCCAGTCTGGCTCTTCAACAATGACGCGATCGCCCACGCAGATCTGCTGCCCAATTTTTTTGAGTCGCGCCCGACGGGTGCAGAGCAGTTCATCAATAATCTGACTATATTTTTGTCCATACTCATCAAGCAACTCTAGATTGAAAGCTTGATCTAACATGACTCGATAATAGTTGGCTTGTACAGCCAAGACTGTACCTGTTATAGCCAACATAGGATAATTTGCATCATGCTTTTTGGACTGTCACCGCAAAAAAGCGATCGCGTTCTTCGATGCCTTTTACCTGATGACCATCAGAAATAAGGCTATTCGGAACTTGCTCAATTGGCTCACCACCATCTAGTAATACTTCTAGTAATTGCCCAGTTTCCAGTTTTTCTAGATGCAATTTTGCTCGCACAAAACTAAGCGGACAGGGAACACCACGTAAATCGATGGATTTGACTGCTTGAATGCACATATGTTTGTTTGCCTTTCTGTTTATTTAGTTTTGGTGATTAGTATCTCCCATCTCCAAAGCTCTAATGGTTAACTATACCGCCCAAAATGTCATCAAGAATCGCTTGCAAATAACTAATCCTAATTTCCGATAAGATGTTTATAGAAACCATTTGGTATCTAAAGCATATTCTAAAAGCTTTTCAGGTTTCTAGGTTTCATCTGTTTTGGTATACAAAACCCCATGATCTTATTAAATCGTTGAATTGCCGAATTAACGGTTACTTAAAAGCTATATATTTTGTCCGAAAAGATACCAAACGGGTTCTATACCTCCGCATTCAAACTCATTGCTCATGTTGCACAAACAAATATATATACAGATCGCCTGATGGACTACCTCGTAATCCTGCATTCCCCTCGTTTGCGACCCTCAATCTTGTACCACTATCGACACCAGCGGGAATCGTGATTTTCATCTTTTTTGCAACATTATTGAGTCCTAACCCATTACAGTTTTCACACTTATACTCATTGATTTGACCAGTTCCGCTACAAATGCTGCAAGTTTCTAGTTGCACAATTTCAATTTGTTTTTCGCAACCAAAAATGGCTTCACGAAATTCCAGTTTTAAGTCAAGCCTGAGATCTTCGCCTCTAGTTGGTTCACTTTGACTATGGGTTTGTTGCTGCTTAACTATCCTCGAAAATCCCCCAAAGAATCTCTTAAAGACATCGTTAAATACACCCATGTCAACCTCTTTCTTTGCTAAAGATATTTTCGTCATAGCTTTCTAAAATCCATGCATTGCATGGATTTTAGAAAGCTACTCTTACTTTTGGTTGCCAAATATACCGCCTAAGATGTCACCAATACCACCTTTAGCCGCACTGCCAAGTTGCTTCTCTTTGAGCTTCTCAAGCACTTCGCGCTCTTCATTTCCAATTTTGGTCGGAATATCAATTTTGATTCTGATTAAATGATCACCACGAGCTACAGGATTACCTAATTTAGGAACACCTAGGCCCTCAAGAGTCAAGACTGTATCTGGTTGTGTCCCTGCAGGAATCGTTAGAGGTTTCTTGCCATCTACAGTATTAACGGCAATTTTGTCACCCAAAATTGCTTGTAAATAGCTAATTTTGATTTCCGATAAAACGTTGATGCCTTCACGTTCAAACTCATTATCTGCTTGTACAAACAAGTAAACATAGAGGTCACCTGATGGACCACCACGTTGACCAGCATCACCTTCACTGGATACCCTTAATCTGGTTCCACTATCAACACCAGCAGGAATCGTAATTTTTAGTTTTTTGGTAACTTGATTTAGCCCTAGCCCATTACAACTTTCACACTTGTCCTCGATGGTTTGTCCAGTGCCGTTACAAGTTGGGCAAGTAGAAACTTGAGTAAAACTACCAAATGGTGTACGTGTCGCTCGGCGCACTTGCCCAGTACCACTACAGGTTCCACAAGTACGAGGACGAGTCCCCGGTTTTGCCCCAGTTCCACTACAAGTTCCACAGGTTTCTAGGTGAGAGATTTTGATTTGTTTCTCGCCACCAAAAACTGCTTCGCGAAACTCTAATTTCAGATCAAACCGTAGATCTTCTCCGCGAGTGGGACCACTGCGACGACGTGCTTGTTGTTGCCCCGTGTTAGAAAAGCCACTAAAGAAGCTCTCAAAGATATCGGCAAATCCGCCCATATCTCCCATATCGGGCGATCCACCACCGCTTGATACGCCAGCTTCGCCAAAGCGATCGTATCTTGCACGGGTTTCTGGCTCTGAGAGAACCTCATAAGCACGGTTAATTTCTTTAAATCGTTCATCTGCCCCCGTTTCTTTGTTGACATCGGGGTGATATTTTCGAGCTAAACGTCGATATGCTCGTTTGATTTCCTCTTTGTCAGTATTGCGATCAACTCCAAGGATTTCGTAATAATCACGCGCCATAGGGGGTTTCTCTGTCGCCTAAAGGATTCATAGACAATTATTCTAATTTAACGTAGCACTGATCGTTTGCTTACGCATATTGCTACGGGGTACGTTTTACCGCACATCAATAACTGCTAGCTATTAGTCATTAGCCGTTAGTTATTGAATTTCTTAGTGAGATTTTAGATTTACAGGCTAAAAAAACAACATCTAAAAGCTAAAAGCCAACATCTAGGGTCTGGTCTTGACGCTTACATTCCCTTGATTAACCAAGGTTTGACAGGCTAGACGGTAGTTATCAGGTTTGTTCTTGAGCTTCTTTAGCTCAAATTCTGTTTTTGGAGAGAGATTATCCAGCCCTTCAACAATTTCTACGACACAGGTAGCACATTGTCCATAACCATTACAGTTAGTGAGCTTCGCAACAAATTTATAGATGTCGATATTGTTTTCGAGAGCTTTTATGCGAAGGTTCGCGCCGTCCATAGCGATCACTTCCTTGCCTTCATTCACAAACGTAATGTTTGCCATAGCTGAGTGTTATTTTTTGTTAATTTTTATTACTTAATTATTATCATATCAAAAGGGAAGCAATTAAAGAAACTCCAAAGAAAAAATGATCCATATATAGCGCTTTTCAAGCAAGCGAGGTACATAGGTTTGTTTCCCCGCCGAAGGCGGGGAAACAAACCTGTACTCCACTAGCCTGATACAGGCTATAAAACCCCAAAACGTTGTGGCGGGACAATGCCGCCATAACGTTTTGGG
Source organism: Pseudanabaena sp. (assembly GCA_046081205.1). GTDB lineage: Bacteria > Cyanobacteriota > Cyanobacteriia > Pseudanabaenales > Pseudanabaenaceae > Pseudanabaena. The sequence continues at coordinate 10,656 of JBJTVM010000504.1, forward strand.
GTTTTATTGTGTTGTGTAAGTCTCCAGCATTAAGAAAGAGCTGAAAAATGAAAAATAAATTTTTGATGGCATGACTCTATCAAGCCACCAAAACTAAAGAAAGCCGAAATAACTGCTCTATGATATTTGAGGGCGATCTTTTGCTAAGCGCGGCTTAAAATAGATATATATGGCTATAATTCCTTCAAATTCAGACATAGAAACTCTTTCCCATGATTTACATAAGCTAGTTGGTAGTCTTGAATCAACTGAGCATGGAGAGCTAATTTACAGCGCTTTAAAAGCGATCACTCAACTAAGCCAAACTGATGCAGAGCGGTTAGACTGGAAAATCTTAGCGGGATCTTTGCAGGATATGCAAAAAGCGATCGCCATGTTTTATCCTTATCGCTTTAACCGAAAAGTAAGCATCTTCGGCTCAGCACGTACTGATGTTAATGCGCCTGAATATCGTCAGGCATTTGAGTTTGCCGAAAAAATCACTAAGCAAGGATTTATGGTGATTACTGGTGCAGGTGGTGGAATCATGGCTGCTGGTAACGAAGGTGCAGGTAGTAATTCCTTTGGCTTAAATATCACCCTGCCCTTTGAGCAATCAAGTAATGGTTTTTTATCTGAGGCTTCACGACTAGTCAGATTTCGTTATTTCTTTACGCGCAAATTATATTTTATAAAAGAGAGCGATGCGATCGCGCTTTTTCCTGGAGGCTTTGGTACGCAGGATGAATTCTTTGAATGTTTAACCCTTTGCCAAACTGGGAGAACAACACCACGCCCGATTGTTCTAATGGATAAAAAAGGTGGTGACTATTGGAATGATTGGGATGTATTTGTTCAGAATAATTTGCTTGAGAGAGGGTTGATTACTAAAGAAGACCGAAGCTTATACAAAATTACTGATGACATTGATGAAGCCTGTCAATTTATTGCTTCGTTTTATAGTGTTTATCACTCTTGTCGATGGGTTGAAGATTTATTTGTAATTCGTTTGCATGTCGAAATTACTGATGAACATTTAGAGCGCCTAAATGATAATTTCAGCGATATTTTAACTAGTGGCAAGATCGAACTTAGCGCAGCTCTTCCCAAGGAGGTCAATGAGCCACACATTATTGATTTGCCACGTTTAATTATGCGATTCAATCAACATGGATTTGGGCGCTTATATGAGTTAATTGCTGCGATTAATGACACCTGTGATAGTGGCAATCCACTAGTTTGTCATCCTGAACAACGTTAGGCAAAAAATGCTCTGAATCATTGAGGCAAGAACTTTATTGAATGCTTAGTTTATACTAGTTCCACCTCGTTACCCAAGTAATTGCTAAGGTAAAGCCATGACTCTAACTTTAACTAAAACGGCTGATCAATATCTCGTCAAGCAGGCTGTGACATGGGAACAATTCAAGGCTTTGCAATCTGCTTTTGCAGAGATTGGGGGGATACGATTAAATTATTGTGAGGGAGTAGTAGAGATTGTGGGTATTGGTTTGCTCCATGAAATGGTGTCTACCTTGTTGGGTGCGTTGCTTAATTACTATTTTTTAGTTAAACGGATTAGATTTACTGGTACAGGTGCTTATACTCAAACCATTGAGCCTAAGCTAGAGTTTCAAGCAGATTTATCTTTTGCATTTGGGGAGAATCCTGAACTTACGGATTTATGTATTGAGATTGTGGTGACCAGTGGTAGCGTTAAAAAGCTAAGAAAGTACCAGTTAAGAAATATTTCTGAAGTATGGTTTTGGCAAGATGGCAAGATCAGGATTTATCGCTTACAGGATGAAGAATATTTACAGGTTGAAGCAAGTGGATGGTTACCTGATTTGGATATTGCTCACTTGGAGCAATGTTTGCTGATGGAGTCACAGTTAGAAGCAATGTTGGCTTTTCAGGAAAGATATAAATGATATGGTGATCGCTTTATCTTTTCAATATTTCTTGAGATGCCATTAATTCCTGAAGTGGTTTCTCAGTATGCTTGACGAGTAGAATTAATTCTTCAAATCTCTTAAGTTTAGAATTGTCTGCAAGATAGCCAATACCACGATGCAAATGTAAGCGAGCCTGAGTAGCTAATTTTTTTATTTGTGCTGAGTCTGTCATTATTTATCCCCGAATGACGGTAATGTCTCGACCTGCAGGACTGACTGCTCTTTCAGTGATGGTGCGATCGCTGAGTGGTGGCAGCCCTTCACGACGATCAAAAATTACTAGCCAACCTGTATCTAAATTCAATCCTGATAGATATTTATCTAATTGCTTTAAGCCTTCATTAAGTGGGTCTGGTTTGCGATCGCGCCATACTTTTAGCTCCATTCCCAAAATTAGCTCCCCATAGCGTAAACAAATGTCCATTCTTCCTGAACCAACTGCATATTCGCGCTCTAAACTACCGCCACCATTGACGACTCGATGCAAAAATGCCATCAATACCAAATGGGGCGCAATCTCTGGATAGGGCGTACTTTTAAATAGTGGCTCTCCATGCTGTCGCCAAAAATCGATGAAAGAATCTAAAAGTGCTTGGGTATTCAGATTACCGTTAGCATCTAACCATGTTGGTGATATTGAGGTTAATGAGGCGATCGTGATTGCTGCCAATACTTTAGGAATGATTTCCCGATAGATTGGGTTAGCAATTTGGATACCACCTCGGCTATCTCGATTGCATAGCCCTAGATCCAAGACATAGCGCAGATCATCCTCTGGAGTATTCACCAATTCTTGACCTGATAAAATTGGCTGCATAATCACCCTTACTCTATCTTCTCGCAATCTCTCGGCTAGGCTATCTAAATGGGTATCTTGTCTTTGAATTAAAATCTCTTTGGCTTGATTTACGAGTTCAGGTGTAATTGGAACATTAGGATCTTTGGCGATATATTCAGTGATTTCTTTGGCGATCGCATTGACTAGCCAAGGCTGTCCCTGTGTTAAATGAAATGCTAAATCTATTGCCTCTGGTGTAAATATTTGACCTGTGGCTTCGGTATGTTGTTGATAGAGATTGCTTACTTCGACAAGGCTAAAATTGCTCAGTGTGAAGGAGCGTACTTTGACATTAAAGGGGCTTGAGGTATTTAGTCTCTCACTACCTCCTGATGCATATTTATAGTCGCGGACATCGCGCATTCCTACTAAGGCAACTGACTGGGGAAATCCCTGTGGACGTATGGGAAAGCCGTCTCTTAGTTGTCTTAATACTGTGATTAAGGTTTGATTTTGTAATGAGTCTATTTCATCAATAAATAGAACTATGGGGCGGGGTGAAGTTTCTGACCAAGCACTTAACACTGCATTTATACGCTGACCTGATTCTGCTTCTGGTGCGCTGGGTGGATGTAGTTCTTTTGGCAACCAAAAGCGGGCATTTTTGTACCAAGCTCCTAAGATGGCTTTTTCGGCTATTTCTGGTTGGTCAGGGAAGGCTGAGCCTAATTCTGCTGATACCATAACGGCGCAATATTTGCCACTGGCGGTTAGTTCTTGTGCTAAGGCCATCATCGCTGTGGTTTTGCCTGTCTGTCTTGGGGCATGGATGACGAAGTAATTTTCTTGGGCGATTAATTGCTCTAGTTCTGGTAGGCGATCGCTTGCTGGCAGCATATAGTGAATGTTTGCTTTACAAGGACCTGCTGTATTAAACCATTTCTTCATCATGTCAGCTATTTAACAGGGCATATACTCTTTCAATATATAGCAACGCGCTAAGCGCCAATTTCTGTTTCACTGCATCGCAGCAGATTTGTCCGACAATCAAAAACTATAAAGAATTTAACAGCAGGAATGCGCTGCCGTAAAAGCTTTAAATGTTCTTCAGCATCTACTCTGCGGCGAAATCTTCCTACGACTACGCTTTGAATATTATTAGCGAGAGGACGAGCGATCGCCCAAGGGTGAAGCATTTCTTGGTAGCTCATGACGTTAGAAAATAAATAGTAAAAATTTTGTAGTCTAAATGGTCTACAAATTGATCACACAAGTCCAAATGGACTACAAAATTATACACTTTTGTAGTCCATTTGGACACATTTCTTTACAGGCTAAACATCCTCTGACACGATCAAAGGTATGGGTAAAGCAGGTAAAACACTCGGACAAGTTCTTGAAAAATATAGTATTAGCCAAACAAATCTGGCTAATGCTTTAGGCGTTGGTCGTTCAAATATTTATCGTTGGATTAACGAGGTGAGAGATCCCAATTCTGAAACAGTTTTGCGGATCGTTGCAGCGCTAGAAAAAATTAATCCCAATGCAGCCAAAGAATTTAAGAATCTATATATGAGCGATTAGTACTCTAAAAAGATCTGATTGCCTTGATTAAAAACATTTTCTCGATGCCATCGTAAAGCTTCAATTCTTGGCAAATAGCTTTGTTGTGCTGGCAAAACGATATTCTGCCCATGAAAATCTCGCATTGTCTGAGCGTGGGGTGATTCTTCCCTTAGATCATTAGAGACAACAATTCTATAATCATCATCAACGGTAAACCAACCACGATCAAAAGCCCAGTGATGATTTTTGCAAAGTGAAATCCCATTATCAAAGCGATCATCTCGAAACTGTGAGAACGGCTTGATATGCGCTCCATCAACAATGTGTTGATTTAGAGAATTGAGAACCTGTAACTCACAAAATGCACATCGATATTCATAAGCAGAAACAACTATTCTACGGAAGGCAGCATCTCGCACAATTAATTTAGATTCATCTTCTACTTCATCCACTGAATAGACAGCACCACCTCTCTCTCGTAAGCGATCTTGAAATTCTTGAAAGGAATTGATTTGAAAAAGCTGTTCAATTTGTGATGATTTATCAGAAAACCAAGTATTTACAAGGATATCAATTAAACTATTTTTTGATGATAGATTCTCAATTAACTCAAAAAGCTCATCATCAAAGTAAGCATATTGTACTGAATCTCTCAACCCATTCAAAGTTTTGATCTTCACTTTAGAGTTGATTACAGGCTCAAATCCAGCCTTTGCTTTGAGATGCCAAAAGCCTTCACTTTGAAGATGGAAGAATGGCTGAGCAATATCCGAACGATGGGATTCTGAACCTAAAGAGCTCAAGTATTTAAGAAATGTAGCGATTAATTCAGGTGATAAAAATATTCGGTTTTGATAGAGTCGTATCAAAATTTGTTTGATTCAGCAAAGTCTTTGCATAGGTTTGATTCTCGATTTGGTGAATCAACACATTTTTTGTCCAGCCAAATTTGCGTGTCATTCGCAAATAAAACTCCCGCTCCAAATCACCCTTGCATCTCTCCATAATTACTAAACTATGCGACCATCCAATTTCTCGCACCATTGGCGCGAGTTTTTCATTGTCACCATAAGTTTGATAAAAAAGCCTCATTCGCCAAAGATTAG
>JBJTVM010000505.1:0-6490 GCA_046081205.1 Pseudanabaena sp.
GCGCCGCCCATCCTATTTAGCACTACACGTTTGTATGGTGCATTGCAGCAGGATAATCTCTTTAACTACTTGGCAATGTGAATTAAGCCATACAAGAGATATTTGGGTAATATTGCCAGATTCTAAGGTAACGATGGAAAAGTTACGGTACTCTTCGTTATTGCTTTTGAGAATTCTTGGTGTACAGGCTGCATTAAGAAAAACTGTTCCCTTGTCGTTAGTTACTAACACTTCACGAGTACGTTTAGAATTAAGCCGTAAGTGGTGATGCATATGCCCAAAGGTAACTAGAGAGACAGTTTTGAGCATTTGATAGGATTTAGAAATAGCTTCTGTAAAATCTGGATCGCCATAGTCACCACCACCAGCTTTCCAATCTTTACCAGAAATGGAATGCTCTTCATTCCCTAATCCAAAAGGCCCATTATGTCCCAGAAAAATTATATTGTCATGGGCAGTGTTGGCAACTGATTTAACAATCCGTTGTGTTGATTCAGCAAAACTTTTAACATTAAAGCGATCGCTATAAAATGCTTCTTTTTTCCATCTAGAACCTCCCCAACTAAAGGGACGCGCACCAACTACGGAAAGATTTAATGCAGGAAAGTCTAGCCAACTATAACCAACATGAATCTTGCCTAGAATATCTAATTGTTGCTGTACGCGATCTTCTTTGGTGCGATCGTAAGGACATTTCTTATTGTTCGGCTTCTTGGGATTATCTGAGGCACTGTACCAAGCATCATGATTGCCCAAAATCACCGCTTTTGGCATATCAAGATTGGCGATCGCCCTTACAACTTCCACTGATTCATTGCCAATATCACCAACAAATAGAACTAGATCGACACCTAAAGCCTGAAGAGCTAAGCGGTCAGCAACGGGCTGCCATAAATCATGAACATCTCCAACTACAGCTATTTTGACCGATGACTTGGGCATGATTGGCAGATACTTAGGGGTAATAGGTAAGTATGAGCGGCGCTTCACGTCGCCCATACTTACTATGATAAATCCTTAGTTCGATATAGCCATTTGCGCCGCACTTCGTGCGGCGCAAATGGAGCAAAATGGTAAAAATCACAGAGCGATTTTTACCATTTTGCGCGTTCGTCGAATTGACGTTAGATTAGCAGTATATGGCGTTCATTAGTCCAGTGAAGTACGGTTTGGGTTCCCCGCCGAAGGCGGGGAACCCAATCGTTATGGCTACGCCACTTTGTGTTTAGTTACAGCTATGCACCGACTATACTAAACTTAAAATTTGATCCAGATTGGGAGTGCTGTGAGCCATGTCCGCAAGTAATGAGAGCTTCATGACAAGTTTACAAACTAATTTCAAAAGAAATTTCTGGAATTGGCGCACGATCGCTCAATTAATTTTTTTAGCGATCGTAATTACTTGCAGTATTTTGGCGTGGAATACCCTAGCTAGAAATATGCGAAATTCTGGGCTAGCGATTAGTTTTGACTTTCTCAGCGATCCTGCTTCCTTTGATATTGCCGACACTCCTTTTCCATATAAAGCTTCGGATAGCTATACCAAAGCCCTACAAGTGGGGTTAATTAACTCTCTAAAGGCGATCGCTGTTAGCATCATTTCGGCAACTGTCGTCGGTGTCACGACTGGCGTATCACGGCTATCAAATAACTGGCTACTCAAGCAACTAGCGCGTATTTATGTAGAAGTCCTCCGCAATACGCCCCTACTGTTACAGTTATTTTTCTGGTATTCGGCAATCTTTTTAACACTTCCATCCGCTAGCGATCGCATCTCCCTTGGGTTCGCCACTCTAGCCAAAGATGGCATCACCATCGCCGCTTTAAAAATGACCTTGAGTTCTGAGTTTTGTGCTCTAGTCTTAGGGTTGACGATGTTTTCTAGTGCCTTTATCGCGGAAATTGTCCGTGGGGGGATTCTCTCAGTTCCCAAAGGACAAACGGAAGCCGCTAAAGCACTGGGATTGTCAAATTTCCAGACGATGCGAAAAATTGTATTACCGCAAGCATTACGGGTAATTATTCCGTCACTGACTAGCCAGTATGTGAATATTGCTAAAAATTCTAGCTTAGCGATCGCGATCGGCTATACCGATATTTATCGTGTCGCTTCAACCACAATTAATCAGACAGGAAGACCTGTAAATGTAATTTTGATTATCATGGGCGTATATCTAGCTATGAGTCTGACAATTTCCACAAGTATGAATTTACTAAACCGCCAGTTTCAAATTGTTGAACGTTAAAAATGACAGAGGAAGCGCTTTGCGCTTCCTCTGTCATTTTAGGCAAAGCTTTTGTAGCTATAGTAGTAATATGAACAATCAAAATATTTTAGTTTGGTTTCGCAATGACTTGCGATCACATGATTGCGAAACTTTATATCGGGCATCCCAAGATGCTCAAATGACAGGCGCACAGATATTTCCTGTCTATTGCTTTGACCATGCTCACTTTGATAAAACTTACTTTGGCTTTGAGAAAACTGGCGCATTTCGCGCTAAGTTTCTAATCGAGAGTGTGGCAAACTTACGGGAAAATTTGCGATCGCTTAATTCTAATCTCATTGTCCGCATCGGTAATCCTGCACAAGTTTTGACTGAGCTAACGCAGCAATTGGCAATTAGCTCAATCTACTACCACGCAGAAGTCACTACTGAAGAGAAAAATCTAGAAGCTCAATTGCGTTCTATTCTCAAAAAGCAAAACGTAAATTTTAAAAGTTACTGGGGAAGTACGTTATTACATCGACAAGATTTACCCTTTGAAATTGTTAATCTTCCTGATCTCTTTACCAACTTCCGCAAACGGGTTGAAGCGAACCTCACAATTCGAGAAACTTTTCCCACACCTGATCACCTTCCTGCCTTACCAGAAGGCGTTGATATTGGTGAAATTCCTACTTTAGAAAATTTAGGACTGCAAGAACCGCTACCTTGCGATCGCGCAGTATTACAATTTAAAGGCGGCGAAACTGAAGCCCTCAAACGGCTTGAGCATTATTTTTGGAAGAGCGATCGCCTCCAATTTTATAAGCAAACTCGCAATGGAATGCTCTATGCTGATGACTCTTCCAAATTCTCGCCTTGGCTGGCATTGGGTTGTCTCAGTCCACGATATATCTACGAACAGGTTCAAAAATATGAGAGCGATCGCCTTGCTAATGACTCAACTTATTGGCTAATCTTTGAGTTGCTATGGCGCGATTATTTTCGCTTTGTGGCTGCAAAATACGGAAACAAGTTATTCCATCGCGTCGGTTTACATGGCATAGACATACCTTGGAAGCAAGACTGGAAGCGCTTTGAACTTTGGCAAACAGGAAACACGGGCTTTCCTTTGGTCGATGCCAATATGCGCGAACTTGCAGACACTGGGTTTATGTCCAATCGTGGTCGTCAGAATGTGGCCAGTTTTCTCACCAAAAACCTTGGTATTGATTGGCGAATGGGCGCAGAATGGTTTGAATCTCGACTGATCGATTACGATCCTTGCAGTAACTGGGGAAATTGGAACTATACCGCAGGCATTGGGAATGATGCTAGAGGGTTCCGATTCTTTAATATTAATAAGCAGTCGCAGGACTACGATCCGCAAGGGGAATATGTCAAACATTGGTTGTCTGAGCTTACAGATCTTCCTGCCAGTAAAGTGCATCAACCTTGGAAACTTTTACCAATTGAGCAAAAACGTTTTCAAGTTCGTTTAGGTGTTGACTATCCCCATCCTGTAGTTGATTTGTTTGCTTCAGCAAAAGTAAATGAAGAAATTTATAAGAATGCATCTTATGTATAGCAATGAAAGAGATAAATAGGACAAATCAAAACCCAGATAAGTAAAGGCGGCACGAAGCGTCGCCTTTATTTATCGTCATTTATGCCGCGCGAAGCGTCGATGCACAATACAACGTAGTTCTTGGATAGCTTCGTATGTTTGGGTTTGGCTGTTGATCGTATTAACTAGGTTCGCTGTAGGCGAGAATGAAAAAGCGTTGGCATCGGCTTTTGCTGCGGTTGTCCATGGATAAATTCCCAAGCAGGTGAGGTTTCAAGGTTAGGCTGCTGGAGAAAAGTGTCTAGGGGGCTAGAGATCGCCATAGATTCCATAGTTGTCTGAGATACACCTGCGGAAGTGCAATGTATATTTAGTTTTATTGTAGTTTAAGAACTTTGTTCGTGGTAAATATTGAGAAATCTTTTTCAGATTTAGGCACGATCGCATCAGCAAAAAATCAATAACTAGAATAGCGATCGCCATTTGCCAATTTAAAAATGTTACATCCTAAAAATTAGGTTAATTGGATCGACTACACAATCTCTGATAGCTCTAACAGGATTTACTCATTCAAAAACTTGATTGCCAATTCTAAACTTTGTTCTCCTTGAGCTACTGACTCAATTAAGCTACTCATTGAATCAAGTGCGAACATCCATAATAAAAGAGTTTCCAAAAACTCTTCCAAATCAATCGTTTTAAACTTTCCTAGGGCATTAACATATTTGAATGTTACTGTATGTTGATCATTTAAACAAAATGCACCAATGGGAATTTTGAGATTAATAGCTGCTAATAACTCTGCAACAGTCGCTCGGTTTGATGAAGATTCAACAGAAATGGGGGTTTCACAGTAAAACTGCAAAAGCTTTAGTGTCTCAACGTCAGAATCATCAAGGGGAATAAACATGATACTAACAATACGTGATCGCCCCATGCCATCAGTTTCTATATTGACAACTAGGGTATCAATAGGAATATCAACTGAACGCTCTAAGATCTGGCACTCTAAATCTAAGTCTGCTTTAATCGCTGCCTCTAATTGTTGAAGTTCAAATAAGTCTTTTGCTTGATTAATAGAATTACTCATGGTGTTTCTCTAAGTTTATTCCCAAATCTTCCCAGTGTATCAACGCTGTTTCATAGCCTCAACAAGCATTTCTACTTGAGTTTGTGGATTATGTTTCACTGCTAGCCACATGCCATAATTTACTCCAGTTGCACGGATATATTTTTCCAATTGCTGTTTTCGTGCTGTATCCCCTGGAGTGAGAGTTGATATTTGCCCATAAATGAATTTAGCATGTGCTACATATTCTTTATGTTTATTCATACTAGATTTATTGTCAGAGCCATCACCTCGATTTCGATATAACTTCTGGACAAACTTAGCACTACCATGCACAACCTTATATCCTGCTGAAGCAGCTTTAACACCCTGTCCAATAGCAGCTCCAATACCAGTTGCCCCCACTGCAATAGTCACAATATCCCCAGCCATACTGACTAATTCTAAAATCACGTCAGTCCATCCTCCAACTTGACGCTTCTGATTGATCTCAGACATTTTGTCAACATACTCGTAGGTGTCGATGTCTTTATCGAGGCATTCTAGCTTAACTGTCGATTCACGGAGTTTATCAACTGTTGCAGGCTGTCCCATTAAATCTTTGAGTTTTTTTGTTATTCCTGTATCTAAATTCTTTGAGTCAATATGATTTATGATTGCTGCATGACCAGGTTTTACTGGTTCTTCCGTTTGTTCTTTGGTCTTTGGACCAAAATATGAGGATTGTAATGTCTGATCCTCTACTTCAACTGTTTCTAATTGAGTTCGAGCAAAAGTAGCTATCTCTTTAATTGCCTCTCGGACTGGTTTCTTAGTGCGGAAATATGTCTTGTATGCTGGGAAAGTACCACGCCTATCTCCATCAAAAATTTTAGAGTTGCCCACAGTTTTTTCATCTGGTGAACTCTCTCCTAATGTAGAAGCTATGCCTGTTCTTAGAGGATCTGCTGAGCCCATCATATCACTCTTGGTATTGCCAGCTTTAAGAGCATCATATAGCCTTATTAACAAGTTAATTGCTGATACAGCAATACCCAGTGCAGGCACTGTATAGATAATGGACATTGGGATGCCATTTCCAATAATGTCAAATGCATTTTTTGCGACTTTAGCTGCGCTGCCAGCAGCTTCAACAAGTGCTTTAAAGGTAACTAATGCATCTTTGCCTTTTTCATCGCTTTGTGATTTGAATAATTTATAAATACCAATTACTCCCATTGCAGCATTTTTGACTCCGCTCAAACCATCGGCGATCGCCCCCGTAATTTTTCCTGCGACATCAGACTTACCCACACCATCTTTAGCACCACTTGCTTTGGCGATCGAGTCAACAATTTTTGTTGCCCCAGATGTACTTTTACCTAAAGACTCAACAAAGCCATAACCAGCTTCAAGATTTTCCCAAGAAGTCTTCTCTCCGCTAATTTTCATCGCATTACCAGCCATGCCGAACAAACCCGTTAGAACATCACCAGTTCCTGAAACAATGTCTAAACCTGACTTAGCATCAAAAGCCCCAGTGTCTTTGCTGCCTTCAATATCATTGAGCACACCGTCTTGGTTGCTCATGAGTGAGTTTACTTCCAGTCCACCTGCTATTGCATCGAACCCTCCCCCAAATTTGTCTGTTGGCTCTTGTCCACTTTC
>JBJTVM010000506.1:0-2585 GCA_046081205.1 Pseudanabaena sp.
ATTCCCATCTTCATTGTCGTCGTCATCAAAAAGAGCTACGTTTGAGAGTCTGGTTTGAACTTTTGTTGGTGGTTTTCTCATAGTTTTTCCATTGCCTCAGATACTTCATCAAAAATTTTCAAAATCGTACCATTGCTTCCCTTTTTGTTATTGCCGATAAATGCACCAAAAGGTTTAAGAGCTTTTGTGGCTTCTGCTAATGCTGTAGCGCGGGGGAGTGGTGAAAATACCTGAGAAATAGAGGCAAGTTGTTCATTAATATCAAATAATGTCTGTTGATCCATTGCTGTTGAAGAAGCATACATCGTAGGCAAGAACCCTGCTAACTTCAGATCTTTATTCAACCTTTTTTGAACCTTTTTGGTAGTGCCAAGTAAAAGGTCGGTTCCCATTAAAGCTTTAAATTGTGTTTGAATTGGTACAAGTACATGGGTTGCTGCTACCAAACTAATCACACTTAAAATGCCTAAACTTGGTGGGCAGTCAATGATAATAAATTTGTAGATATCAAGAAAAGGTGAGATCGCATCTTTTAGCTTAAATTCCCGTAATTCTTCAAGAACTAGTTGCTGTTCGGCTTTTGCAAGATTAAGATTGGCGGGACATAAATCCATTGAATAAAGATTGTCAATAATTGGCAAAGCAATTGGGGGTTCATTCTCATCTTCTGCAATTAAGGAATTATAGACACTTAATTTTAATGTCCTTGTGTTAATACCCATGAAAGAGGTGAGTGATGCTTGAGGATCCATGTCTATTAGTAGGGTTTTATGTCCTCGGTTGGCAAGGTTGTAGCCAAGATTTTGGGCTACAGTTGTTTTCCCCACACCTCCAGCTTGATTAAATACCGCTATAACTCGGCTCATTCTATCTCCATTTATGATGGTTTTAGGGGGGTAGATTTTAAAAAAACTCTAAAAACAAGGATTGGAGTTCTCAGGAGATTTTTGCAGTGGCAGCTTTTATCATAACGTTATGATAAGAATTAAATGGTACGTTTTTGAGTCTATTTTGATTGCTAAATTTTTTAAGGTATGGTTTGAAATTTATATCGTTTTAGATAGCAATATTTTTTATCATAACGTTATGATAAAAATCAAGCAAGTTTTTTTAAGTACATTTCGTTGTGAAAAGTGGCACTATTTATCAATTTAAACATTAAACACTATCGTTCATTGCTATCTCAATTATTTGCGATTGTAATCTGGTAAAAACATCCAAATTGAGAGCATCATTTCCACTGGACAAACTACTCCCTCAGGACAATGGTATGACTAAGAGCTTGATGAATGGGTAATCTTACTTCAAAGTGAAGCCGAGCTTTCCTATACAGACGATATAAGAATAAAACTAAAAGCAGGAGATTATCTGCTAATTCCTGCACAAAAAAACATCGTGTTGAATATAGCAGTATTGAGCCAACTGGTATTTGGCTCGCTGTGCATGGGCAATTTTCACCTTAACAAATCCAAATCCCGTTTGAATCATAAAAATTCTCTCTTTGCTCAAGTTTAAAATCACCCAAAATTAAACCCAGCCAAATTTCTACGACTGGTAAAGGCAAAGCAGCTTGTAAATCTATCAAACGCATAGGAGAAAAACTATTGGTAATACAATGCGAGATCGCCTCAATCCAAGCTGAAACATCTTCAGCATGAGCAGTACTAATTGCTTGTTCAAACTTCTCCTCAAGATTAAGCAAACTTTCCTGCTCTAAAGATTGAATCAGAACCTCCTTATCAATTGCGGCAACTATCGAATTACCATGTTTAGTCTGTTCAGGAATCTTCCTAGGTAAACTTTGCAAAGGCTCAATAAACTGTTCAAAATCCACATCCATAGACTGGCGCACATACCGATCAAAAGCATCATCAGCCATGATTGGTTCGCCATTAGCTGTACGAGAATGTAACTCCTCAAATACAGAGCTAGAGCGATCGCAAAACAAATCCGCAATCTGACAAACCGCTTCTCCCGCTATTCGTAGCTGAGATCTTGTGTCGAGATTTATCAAAGTCAGATCCAAAAGCTCAAACACCATAGGCAGATTTGCATCTTCAGGAGCTTGTCTTGCAGTCGAAATGACATCCCACAAATCCAACTCAAGCTGTTTAACTTTCATGACCACACTGAAAATTAATTGGGATGATAAGGACAAGGGCGCAAAGGACAGAGCCAAGGATCGAGACGTTCTTGACTAGCAAATTTCTTAATTCCATAATTTGACTCCAGCAAAACCAATACTTTTTGCACATAAGCATGTACCTGCGTCGCCACCATTCCCGCACAATGAATTGGTGAAATTTCGGCAAACTTCTCTTGCCCTTTCCAAACCTGAACCGCGATCGCATGGATAGGCGTATCCGTTCCTGAAGGTCGATAAACCACAAGCACCGCCCAAAATACTGACTCAAACTCATCAATATTCACAACTAAATCTGGTGCAGCATCAACCCGTTTGCGAGTACGAATTAGATTACGGCGATCGCGATGACGGGCATAGGAACGGCGACTATAGCAAACATTAGGATTCCAACAGCGATCGCCATCATTGCCATGAAGCTCTTGAGCCTGAGTCGCCGAAA
>JBJTVM010000507.1:0-2028 GCA_046081205.1 Pseudanabaena sp.
GATACTTTGCGAAGGTTTGCTGAGGTCTCGGCAGCATTTTCAGCGAGCTGTTGTAAATTGGCGATTAGCTTGCCATCACTTAATAAAGGTTTAGCACTAGCTAGAAGCGATCGCGCCTCTCTGGAAGTAGCCGCGATCCCATCAAGGGTTTGGGCTAGCTTTTCGCGATTGACCTCAATTAAGTCTTGAGCGCTACTTGCCACATTGCCAACCTTTGTCGCTGCACCACTAATTGCATCGGCAGTATCACCAAATTTCGTAAGCTGGTTTTCAAATGTTCCAACTACACGATTAGCGGAATCCGTCAGCTTTTGGATGCTTTTAGCAGTTGTTTTGGCAGCAACTAAGGTTTCATTGAGATTATCGATTAAATTTTGATCGTTAATTTTGCGTAATGCAGCGCTCGAATCCTTGAGTAAGGCAATGAAGCTCACACCACGCACACCTTCAATCTGCCCACCCTGACAAATAATCAAATCAGCATTGCAATCCTTAGCAAGCGGATTCATTTTGGGATCAATGGCTAATTTATCTTGTGGCGGAAAAATATCAATATTGGTATTGCCCAGAAACCCACTTTGGTTAGTTTCTGCAACCGATTGCTTAGGAATAATCAACTTTGGATCTTCAATACTTACTTGTACATCAACGCCTTCAGTTTGAGCGGTCAGAGCCGTTACCCGTCCCACCTCTACGCCACGAAACCGAACCACTGAGCCAGCATTTAGTCCACTTGCATCGGCGATTTTGATTGTAAATGTAAACTTAGAACTACTGAGTTGCAACCCGCGCAGCCATAGTAATGCGCCCCCTAGCGCTACTACTCCACCAATGATAAATAAGCCAAGCGCACCGTCGCGTAATGTTTTTCGCTGCACGAGCCTTATACCTCCCTAGTCAAAAGTTGAATTGGACCTTCAGTACTGCCACTAAAAAATTGTCTGACATACGGATTGTCGGCAGTATCAATTGTACTCACGTTTCCTGCATAGCGCACTGATCCCCGATAAAGAACGATCAGGCGATCGGCTGTGCGGCGAATCGTGCTGTCTTGGTGGGTGACCACAATATAGCTATCGCAGACCTGTTGCTCGCGGAGCGATCGCATCAAGTCTTCGATAATGGTCGAAGCCACAGGGTCAAGTCCTGCGGTGGGTTCATCATAGAGCAGCACTTTTTTGGTTTGTGTTTTGGCGGTGGAGTCATCCATAATCGCACGAGCAAAACTCACTCGTTTCCGCATCCCGCCTGACAGTTGGCTAGGATAGCGATCGCTAATATTTTCTAAACCCACCATGGCAAGCTTAAGTTCGACCTGCCGATAAATCTCGCGGCGCGATAAGCGGGAATGCTCAAATAAAGAGAATCCTACATTTTCGGCAACCGTGAGTGAGTCAAAGAGAGCAGCATTTTGAAATACCATGCCAATGCTTAAACCATAACCTCCTTCTTGGATATCATCTTCAGAAGAAACAAGGTTGCCATTGATATATAACTCACCTTGGTCAGGGGCAAGTAGCCCGCAAATAATGCGTAAGATTGTCGATTTGCCAGTACCAGAGGGGCCAATGATGGCGATCGCTTCCCCTGTATGCACAGTGAGATCGACACCATTTAATACAGCATTAGCTCCAAAACTTTTATGAATATCACGCAGTTCTAGCAAGGGTGTGACCACATTGCTACTGTTTTTGATCAGAGATCGGACTGGCTCCATCGACATGTATTTTTGATTGAAAAAATCGCTCTACCAAAAACTAACATTTTTTCAGAAACTTTTCCGAAAAAAACTCTAAACCAGCAATTTAGAGCATTTATCAGGCTAGGGAAGTACAGGTTTGTTCCCCCGCCGAAGGCGGGGAAACAAACCTATGTACCTCGCTTGCTTGAAAAGCTATATACGCGATGTGCAACTAATAGCGTGAAAGTCTTAGTTCCTTGGACTGTATAGCGATTTTCAAATGAGTGGCATACTCATTTGAAAATAAAAGATCAATCCCACTAAGGTTTTTGAGTTTTCATTTTGCC
>JBJTVM010000508.1:0-4468 GCA_046081205.1 Pseudanabaena sp.
GCGCCGCCTTTATTTGTTTGGGTTTTGGTTTATCGTAGATATTCTTTCATTGACATACAAATTGAGTCATGTGATACCAAAATATTAAAATTTATTATTGTATGGGACAGTTTTGAGGGAAAATATATCTGAATGCGTACAAATTTTTTAAGCAATTGTAACTATGGTCGCTGCACCCTCGAAACCTCAAACTCTTGAGACACTCTGCATTAATTCCATCCGCTTTTTATCGATCGATGCGGTCGAAAAGGCAAAATCTGGTCACCCCGGTCTGCCGATGGGCGCAGCACCAATGGCTTTTGTGCTGTTCGATCAGTTTTTAAAATTTAATCCCAAAAATCCTAAGTGGGTTGATCGCGATCGCTTTGTCCTCTCCGCAGGACATGGCTGTATGTTGCAATACTCCTTGCTACACCTCACAGGCTATGACAGCGTAAGCATCGAAGATATTAAAAATTTCCGTCAATTGGGTAGCCCTACCCCCGGACACCCTGAAAACTTTGAAACCGCAGGTGTCGAAGTTACCACAGGTCCTCTTGGTCAAGGTGTAGGTAATGCCGTTGGTTTGGCGATCGCTGAAGCCCATTTGGCTGCACGTTTTAACAAGCCTGGTCACAATATCGTCGATCACTATACCTATGTGATCCTTGGTGATGGTTGCAACATGGAAGGGATTGCTTCCGAAGCTGCTTCTTTGGGTGGTCACCTCAAGCTCGGCAAGCTGATCATGATGTATGACAGCAACAGCATTTCTATCGATGGCAGCACCGACCTCGCGTTTACCGAAGATGTCGCTAAGCGTTACGAAGCTTACGGCTGGCACGTTGTCAAGGTTGCTGACGGTAACGAAGACCTAGATGCGATTGCTAAAGCACTTGCCGAGGCAAAATCAGTCACCGACAAGCCTAGCCTGCTCGTTGTTACCACAACCATCGGTTATGGTTCTCCCAAGAAAGCTGGTACATCTGGCGTTCATGGTGCAGCGCTTGGTACTGATGAAGTTGCTGCAACCCGCGCTAATCTCGGCTGGGAATATGAACCTTTTGAAGTACCTGCGGATGCCTATACTCGTTTCCATCAGGCGATCGACAAGGGCGCTAAGGCTGAAGCTGAATGGAATGAGCGCTTTGCTGCCTACGAACTTGCCTATCCTGCTGAAGCTGCGGAATTCAAGCGAATCATGGCTGGTGAATTGCCTGAAGGTTGGGAAAAAGCTCTTGAGCCAGTTGCTCAAAAGGAAACCTCGACCCGTTTGCTTTCTGAAGCTTGCTTGAATGCTTTGTCCCCTGTACTTCCTGAATTCTTAGGCGGTTCGGCTGACTTGGCTCACTCTAACATGACCTATGTTAAGGGGCTTGCTGACTTCCAACATGGTTCTTACGAAGGTCGGAACTTCCGCTTTGGTGTGCGTGAGCATGGTATGGGTGCAATCCTGAATGGTATGTCTCTCCACGGCGGCACAATCCCTTACGGTGCAACCTTCCTTGTCTTCGCTGACTATATGCGTGGCGCAATGCGTCTCTCAGCTTTGTCAGAGATTGGCGTACTCTACATCCTCACCCATGACTCCGTAATGCTTGGTGAAGATGGTCCGACTCACCAACCCGTTGAAACTCTTGCTTCTTTGCGCGTCATTCCTAACTCCTTGACTATCCGTCCTGCGGATGCAAATGAAACCGTTGCTGCGTACCAAGTAGCGATCGCCAGCCGTAAGCGTCCTAGCTTCCTAGCTTTCACTCGTCAAAACGTGAAGAATCTCGCTGGTACTTCCATCGAAGGTGCGAAGAAGGGTGCTTACATCGTTGTTGATGCAGCTAATCCTGAATTAATCATCATCGCGACAGGTTCAGAACTTGAGTTAGCAACTAAGGCAGCCGCTATCTTCGCTGAAGAAGGTAAGGCAGTGCGCGTAGTTTCGATGCCTTGTCAAGAACTCTTCAACGAGCAATCGGCTGAGTACAAAGAATCTGTACTTCCTGCATCTGTCAAGAAGCGCGTCAGTGTTGAGGCTGGTAGCACCTTTGGCTGGCATAAGTACATTGGTTCTGAAGGCGTAGCGATCGGTATGGATACATTCGGCGTTTCAGCTCCAGGTCCTGTCGGTTATGCCAAGTTTGGCTTCACCGTTGATAACGTTGTAGCAACTGTACGTAAGGTTCTTGGTTAAATAGTAGAAAGATTTCCATAAAAAAAGCGCACTTAGTGCGCTTTTTTTATGTCTAAGGTGAACCTGCGATCGCCTTAGACCAATTCACGGAAGTGTGGCGACACTTCTGTGAATTAAAAAACAAACCCTGTAAGGGTTTTGCAAGGACAAAATGGTGTAGCCATTTTGTCCTTTGGTATAACATCTAGACTAGAATAAGTTGAGATGAGCGATCGCGGGAGAATCTCTAATGACTCAGACAATTGCCCAAAAGATATCACTTTATGAACAAGATCTAAATCTGTGGTTAGAAACGGTGATCGTGCAATTAAAGAGTGGTAATTTAGAAAACCTCGATATTGAAAATCTGGTAGAGGAGTTGGAAGGCTTGGCAGGTAGAGATCGGCGCGAGTTAAGAAGAAGGCTATCAACTCTTCTCGAACATTTGCTCAAGCGTTGCTATGTTAGAAGCGAGTATGACTATGCAGGATGGGAAATCACTATTGATCGCACTAGATTTGAAATAGTCGGTATTTTGAGTCAGTCACCTAGCCTGAAAAGCTATATAAATAGCGATGAATTATTTGAAGAAGCTTTTGCTCTTGCTTTGCGTACTGTAAGAAAAAATCAAGGGTACAAAAATGTTGATTTCCCAGATAAGTGGCAATTTAGTCACGATATTGATGACATCTTAAATGTTGATTTTTGGAAGATTTTATAAACGTGAATTCGATATAGCCATTTGAGCCGCGCGAAGCGCGGCTCAAATGGCGCAAAATGGTAAGAATCGCTTAGCGATTCTTACCATTTTGCGCGTTCGTCGAACTGACGTTATTTAGGTGAGAGCATCTGAATGTTGGAATAGAATAGAGGCTTAGTAAAAATATTTTTGTTTTAAGGCTCATGGGTTTCCAAATAGTCTTGAATCCAATCGCTACCCAATTCCATTAGATGAGTCAAATTGAGATCCCATAAAATGATCTTACTATTGGCACTAGCTGAGGCAACCATTTCCCCATCAGGACTGAAACTAACGCTTCTCACTGGTGATTGATGTCCTTGGAGTGTTAAGAGTTCTTTACCATCAATACTCCATATCTTAACTGTGCGATCGCTACTGCCCGATACTAAGGCATTACCATCGGGACTAAAGCAAACACTTCTCACTTCCGCGTTATGTCCATTGAGGCTTTGTAACAACTTACCATCTAGGTTCCATAGCTTAATGCTGCTATCTTTACTACTACTAGCAACAGTCTGACCATCTGGACTAAAGCAGACACTATAAACCTCACCCGTATGTCCATTCAACGTATTTAATAACGTTCCATCCCAATGCCATATTTTCACTGTTTTATCTTGGCTAGCTGTCGCTAGCATATTACCATCAGAACTAAAACCCACTTGATATACCGCGTTAGCATGACCAAATAATGTATGTATCCATTCCCCTTCTTTACTCCATAACTTGACTGTGCAATCAGCACTCGCCGAAGCAAATACCTCGCCATCACTACGGTAAGCAATACTGTGGATCGATGATTCATGCTCGTTATATATGCTTTTAAGTAATCCCCCTTTAGAATCCCAAATTTTAATGGCGCGATCGCTGCCTACAGATAATAAAAGTCGATTGTCTGGACTAAAGCAAACACTATTCACACTCTCTTTATGCCCTTCAAGAGATGCAATCAATTGAGAGTTAGGCAACCAAATTTTAATCGTACAATCATTACTAGCTGAGGCAATAACCCGACCATCAGCACTAAAAGCAATACAACTTACTTCATCTGTATGACTCAATAAACAAGGTAATGAATTACCATTAGTTCGCCAAAGCTTGATTGTTGTATCTTGGCTCCCCGTAATTATAGTACTGCCATTAGTATTAAAGTTAACACTATGGACACTACCTTTATGCCCATACAAAGTTTTCAATAAATTACCTTTGATATCCCAAATTTTAACCGTGCGATCTCTACTAACTGAAGCCAAAGATTTACCATTTGGGTGAAACTTTACTCCCAAAACCTTATCAGTATGTCCTGAAAGTTCGGCGATCAGATTTCCTTCTAAATTCCAAAGTTTGGCATCATGACCACGGCTTACAGAGGCTATAATTCGCCCAGATGGAGAAATATCAACATCCTCAATAAATCTATCATGGGCTTTAATTGTTCTTATAATAGTTCCTCTGACATTCCAAACAACTAGTAATTGATCCGCACTACCTGTAACTATTCGATCTCCATCTGGACTAAAACAGAGGCAAGTTATCCACTTACTATGTCCACCTGTAAAGGTGTTAAATGCAGTACCATC
>JBJTVM010000509.1:0-4113 GCA_046081205.1 Pseudanabaena sp.
ACTCAATTGCCAAGTCTGGCTCTTCAGTCATATCAATATCAACTAGATAGAAATTAGCATTTTGTTCAGCAGCGATTTGATAGAGTAAAGGTTTTAAGGTTTCACAAGCACTACAATGGGGCGCACCAAATTCTAAAAGAATTAACTTATCTGATTTTGCCTTCAACTTCTCAAAAGAAGGACGACCTTGAAATACAACTTGTTCTGACACGATTATTTCTCCTTTTCTTTAATTAAACTTTTTACTTTTTACTTTTTACTTTTTACTTGTGGCTAATTAACCAACGCTCTGCTTCTAGTGCAGCCATGCAACCAGTACCTGCGGCAGTAATTGCTTGACGATAGATATGATCTTGGACATCTCCAGCCGCCCAAACTCCAGCAATATTAGTACTGGTAGTCTTACCCAAAGTTTTAACATAGCCTTTCTCGTCCAAATCAACTTGACCTGCGAAAAGCTGCGTATTTGGGGTATGCCCGATCGCATAAAACAAACCACCAACTTTTAATTCAGAAATAGCATGATCCTTTTGATCTTGAATCTGAATACTTTGCAATACATCATCACCTTGGGCGCTTATCGGTAAGACTTGCCAATGGATTTGGATTTTGTCATGGTTGAGAACCCTCTCTTGCATTACCTTAGATGCACGAAGGCGATCGCTACGCACTAGCAAATGTACTTTGCTCGCATATTTGGTTAAGTAGAGTGCCTCTTCCGCAGCCGAATCACCACCACCAACTACGGCAATTTCTACATTTTGAAACAAGGGATTTGTGCCATCACAAATTGCACAAGCCGAAATGCCGTTATTCCAAAATTGCGTTTCCCCTTCGATATGTAAGCGCTTGGCGGTTGCACCTGTGGCAATAATTACGGCATTAGTCTTCACTTCAAGATCGTCAGTAGTAATTGTAAAGGGGCGATCGCCAAAGTCCACTTTAACCACATCATCGGTAATTAACTTAGTTCCCCATCGCAAAGCCTGTTGACGCATTTCCTTCATTAATTGTGGTCCCTGAATCCCTTTAGAAAATCCAGGAAAATTCTCCACTTCGGTAGTGGTCATCAATTGTCCACCTGGTAAACCGCCTGCGGCAAATCCTTCAAACATCAAAGGTTCAAGTTGAGCGCGAGCCGCATAGATTGCCGCCGTATAACCTGCGGGGCCAGAACCAATTATTACCAGTTGTTCTACCATGTACTTCTATCCATGAGATTTTTAATTTATTCCCAATAGAACTTAACCGCCAAAAAACCACTTTATGCCTGTAAATAGATAGTAAATTCCTGCCAAAATCAGTGCGATACTGCCAAATTTAGTAATTCCTTCTGAGTATTTCAGCAGTAGATTGGCTTGTTTGGCAAAACCAGTCAGCAAACTAGATAAGAAGATCACAATCGTGTAGCCCAAGGCATAGCTTACCATTGTCAATACTGATAGAACTTGCGAACCGCTAGCCGCCGAAGCCGCCAGCACTGCAAACAACACAGGACTAGCACAAGGTGAACTTACCAAAGCGTAAGTTAAACCAACGCCAAAAGGACCAAAATTAGTTCCGCCAACATTAATTTGAGGTAAGGGAATCCTAATCAAGCCCAACAAACCAAGTCCCATGATTAAGATAATCGCTCCGACAGCCACATTAATGTGACCGCGATATTCCACAATAACCAATCCTGCAAATGAAGAAACTAATCCAAATAAGCTAAGGACAATTATATTACCGAGTACAAACATTCCCGCTTTGATAAAGGCATCCTTACGAGAGGCAATGTTGCGAGTACCGATATAACTCAAATTTAGAGGTAGCATGGCAAGAATGCAGGGGGAAACGCTGGCAATCAAACCACCAATAAATGCGAGAGGCATTAGTACCAATGGGTTTGCCGTGTCTTGTTGAGAGAACCATTCTTGATAGCGATTTTCTACAACAGAGATGGCATATTCCAGTCCTTTAGATACTGGTTCAATAACTAAAGCGAGTGCAAACCCAAGAAGTGCTAGTCCTCCAAAAACGAACCATTTTTTAGGGATTTTAGGGCTGTTTTTTTTGGTAGTGGTAGTTTGCATAACAAGATCGGTATCGCGATCGGGTTTCTGAAGATGATTCATATGAGTTTCCTAAAATTAAGGATGCAAAGCATTCCATTTGTATTAGACAAATGGAATGCTTTAGAGGTTATTTTGTCAGAGCAGCATCCAGAACTTTGGTGTAAGCCATTTTGTCGGCATTGTTGCGATGTTGAGCCAAGATCTTGCCCGTTGCGGGATCAACGATTGTGAGAGATCCTGTTTGGGTTTTATTCTCGGCAAGAAACTTGCTCAGTCCTAGCTCTTGAGCAGTGGCTTCCGCCGCCGCCGTGGTGGATTTGTCAGATACATCAAGTACCACAAATTCCACTTTGCCTTCATATTCCTTTTTTAGATCGGAGACGGTTGGAGCGATATTTTTACAAGCAGGACACCAGCTAGCATAAACATCAATCACAACAGGCTTGCCTTGCAGCTTTTGAGCTAGGGGAGCGCCAATAGAAGCGGCAGAGGCAGATTTTGCCGCACAAGGATCGGCTTTCTTAGCAGCGCAAGGATCGGCTTTCTTAGCAGCGCAAGGGTCAACTTTCTTAGCGGCACAAGGGTCAACTTTCTTAGCGGCACAAGGGGCATCCTTCTTGGCGGCGCAAGGGTCAACTTTCTTAGCAGCGCAAGGATCATCCTTCTTGGCCGCGCAAGGATCGGGTTTAGTCGCAACTGAGTTTGTAATGCTCGCAGCATTGCCTTTAGGCGCTTCAGGTGTAGCGCAGGCAATAAATGCACCCGTACTCAAGAGTGCGATCGCTGCCAATGAAGCCAAATACTTAATTTTCATGTAGTTCTCTCCTGTGTGGAATATTGTTAGATAGATTTGATGCCAATTAAAGAAAGCGTGACTACACCTTCTTGAAACGTTTTACCTTTTAGCCAAAGCTGCATCTAAGACCTTCGTATAGGTAGACTTATTAGCATTATTGCGTTGTTGTGACAGGATTTTGCCCGTAGCAGGATCGACAATTGTGAGCGATCCTGTTTGAGTCTTATTAGCTGCAAAGAAGTTGCTGAGTCCTAATTCTCGAGCGATCGCCTCTGATTTAGCCGTTGTGGATCGATCGGACACATCTAACACCACAAAGTGAACTTTGCCTGCATATTGTTGTTTCAATTGGGAAACAGTTGGCGCGATGTTATTGCAAGCTGGACACCAGCTAGCATAGATATCAACCACAACGGGTTTACCATGCAACTTTTTGGCAAGAGGTCCGCCGACAGAAGTGGATTGGGCATAGGCGGCTTCACCTGCGATCGCCTCAGACACAGTTTGTTGGATAGACTCTGGCTTTACTGAAGCGATCGCTGTGCCAACACTCAGCAAGGCGATCGCGGTCAAAGTTGTCAGATTCTTAGCTTTCATAGAAATTGCTCAGATTGAATATGGGAAAAATTTAAGTCTGAGATAATTAAAAACAAGAAAAATGAGCGTCAGATGAGGAGTAGATGGATATTACATAAAGCTTATCTAGCAACAAAACCCCAATAAATAAAAGCGGCGCGAAGCGCCGCTTTTATTTATTGGGGTTTTGCAAAACTTACAATATGTATACCGCCAGAGTCCCTATTCTAGGGTTGTGCATTATCATTAAGCAAGACCTATTGCGAATGAGTTTGTTTATGAAACCATTGTATAAAAAGCGTTTTAGAGATGCTGTGAGAAGTAAGGTATGCGATCGCTTACTCTGTCTAGCAATTTCCGAGGTGGCGGCTTAGGCTGCACAATAAAATTATAAAGAAACTAATCCGAATAATGCATTATATTGTCGGGCTAACACACCGTTTAGGTGATTAGGCAGAATTTTTCTGTATAACATTCCATATAGGGTAAATAGCCCGAATTTTTCTGTATAACATCCCGTATAGGGTGATTAGACAGAATCTTGACATTCAGGCTATATCGCCTATAGTGACATTAGACAGAATTTTTCCGTCTAATACATAGTTATGCCGCAAGTCCTCGGTTGGGGCAGTAGCCTAAGATGGTCTGTTGGTATTTGAATAAAGTAGTTTGAATCTGTATGGG
>JBJTVM010000510.1:0-3888 GCA_046081205.1 Pseudanabaena sp.
CGGATTTGTCGCAATACGGGCATTTCACGGCTAGCCCATTCGATGCGTTGTTTGCCTAGTGGTGCAAGTGTAATGTCCTTAATCTCGTGCTTAACGGTCACGCTTTCAGGTGCAATGGTTGTGGACATGTATAGGTTGAAATTTTTACAAAATTTAACTACATTATATGCCAAGCAACCTAAATATACTAATTTGGTGAATCCATCATTTTCG
This sequence comes from Pseudanabaena sp., assembly GCA_046081205.1. GTDB lineage: Bacteria > Cyanobacteriota > Cyanobacteriia > Pseudanabaenales > Pseudanabaenaceae > Pseudanabaena. The sequence goes on from JBJTVM010000510.1 coordinate 214, forward strand.
TTATATTTTAAGCTCGCCTTTTTCTAGTTACTTACGTCTTAATATCTTGCTACTTTTTGAATTTGGCATTGCTGTGCTCGTCCTGTTTGTGGCAAGCCTTTGGCTAAGTTTCCCTATACCAGTGATGGGGCGGATAAGGAGATGTTGAAGTGTTCGGATGCTCAGGCGTTTCAATGCAAAGATCATGCGGATGTTGTCTTTTTCTGATCTTCTCAGGAGAGGTGGTGGTCGAAGAAGTTTGGCGATCTGGATGAGGCGGCTAAGCCAAATTTGGGTATGGGTTCAACTGTGAAAGAGAAGAAAGTTTCTCAGGGGAAGCCGAAGCGATCATCAAGTAAAATGGCTAAGCCTAGTCCGAAAAAGTTGCCTTGATTATAGTGTTTGACAAAAATTGGCAATATTTGCCGTGATTGAATCGTCAGAAATATACATAACTACTAGCTATGACTACAGTAAATATCTCTGTTCCTGATTCTATGAAGGCTTTTATCGATGAGCAGGTTGCTAAGGGTGGCTACAGTACTACGAGTGAATATATTCGGCAGTTGCTGCGTCAAGAGGCGGAGAGAGTTGCTCAAGCGCGTCTGGAAACTTTGCTGTTAGAGGGTTTGGATAGTGGTGAGGCGATCGAGATTAATGATGATTGGTGGCAACAGAAACGGATTCAACTTCTAGAGAAACTTCGCAAAAAGTAATGACTAGAAGGATTTTAATTAGACCGAGGGCTAGTGTTGACCTTGATGAACAGTTTGCTTATATTCCTGAGGATAATTTTGATGCTGCTTTGAATTTTTTCGATGCGGCGAGACAGACTTTTTCACAGTTGGCGCAATTACCTAGCATTGCGAGTATTTACGATGTTAAAAATCCGCGTCTGGTTGGTTTGCGGAAGTGGTCAGTGAAGGGTTTTAATAAGCATCTCATTTTCTATTTAGATCGGAATGGTTGTATTGAGATTGTTAGGATTATTCATGCTGCAAGGGATGTTTTACAGGTTTTAGCAGAGGAAGATCTATAACTGGTGATTTAGGCGATTATCCCTCACAAAAATTAAGCGAAAAATGATCGCCGCAATCAGTGGGAGGTTCCTCAACCGAAGGGTGAGAATGCGGTGACGGCAGAGGTGACTATTTTTGCCTGTCCTTTCTGTAGTAAGCCTTTGGCTATGTTTCCCTATGCGAAAGATGGTGTGGATAAGGTGATGTTGAAGTGTGCGGATGTTCAGGCGCGGCAACGCAAGGATCATGCGGATGTGGTCTTTTTCTAGTCTTCTCAGGAGAAGTGGTGCTCGAAGAAGTTTGGCGATCTGGATGAGGCAGCTAAGCCGAATTTAGGTAAGATTGCTAATGGGAAGGAGAAGAAAACTGTTCAGGGGAAGCCGATGCGATCAGGCAAAGTGGCTAAGCCTAGTCCTAAAAAGCTCAACAAGTGAGGCATTTTAGTTTAATAAACAGGAGAATCATCAATTAGTTGCTGTGTTCTATTTTGTAGAAGATTTAAACTACTTTGCCGATCGCTTTCAATTTGTAGCGTCTTTAAAATTGGCTCTAAACAAGATTTAGCATCAGCATAACCGCGTTGTTTTAATACCTCAATACGATCACTGCTGAAATCAAGAAAAGTAATCGCATCGCCATAAAGGGGAATATCAGATTTATTGATTGGTTCATATGGACGAATTTCAATCACTGCCTGATTGGGGAATTGATGACGGTTCCAGATTGCACCATTCTCTAAATGAATTACAATCGCATGGGTGCATCCTTGAGCAGCTAAAGCTCCTAGTGGCACATTATCCGCAAAGCCGCCATCAACATAAATATTCCCGTTGATCTCGCGTTGAGGAAAAGCAAGGGGAATTGCTGCGCTGGCTAACAAAATATCGTAAATTTGGCGATCACTACTTGCAGATTGAACATGTAACCAATGGGCATCTTGTCCCATTTTGGCGCGAATCATATCAATAACAAGCATCGCTGGGTCGTAGCGGAATCTCGGAATATTTAATGAAGGAAACACTGCAACCCATAGCTCAATGCCATTGCGTAATTGTTGTGGATCAACGGCTCGACGTAAAAATTTTTCAATGGGTGCGGGATCAAATACTGATTTTGAATTGGAGAATATGCCGATAGATTCTAATAATTTGGTAGCCCATGCACCAAATGTGGGAAGAGATGTTTGGATGATGTAACTGGCAAGTTGAGCGATCGCTCCGCGATCAGGTTGAATGACATTGGCTGTACCTAAATCTGTCCACATCAAATCAAGCTGATTTGCAGCATTCTGAAAGTTTAAGTTAGCCGCAAGCACAGCACCATTGAGCGCTCCAATACTGGTTCCTGCGATGATGTGTGGTACAAAATCAATTTCAGCAAGATATTTGATTGCTCCTGCTTGGTATGCGCCTTTCGCGCCACCACCAGCAAGGACTAAACCAATTTTGGGAGTCATGATTTATTTTCCTAGAGAATTTCTACACACAAGGCGATCGGTGGCAGTTTCGTGGACAATGCGCTCAATAAATTCACTTTTATCTGTCGCAGGAAAAATGAGATCGTAATCGCGGCGACATAGCTCAAAGGCAATTTTAGCAGCATCTTTTGGACGGGCTTCTTCGGGCAATGTAGCTAATTCTAAAGTTGTGCCAAGAGTGAATAGATAGGGAATTTTGGCAAGTCGGGCGGGTGGTAGCGATCGCACTTCTAGTAATGCTTGTGCTAATTCTAGGAGATCGCTTTCAGTTTCTTGATAAGCGAGATTAAGTAAAGCGATTAGAGAGAAGGAGTTATCAGGTATTTGATTACTAGCGGTAATTAGTTGATCAATAATTTTGGGACGCAGTTGGCGATCGCCTGTCATGCGTTCATAATCGGAGAGTGCAAAATCAACTATTTCCCTTATTATAAAAGCGATCTGTACTGCCCAATGAAAACCTTGATAGGTACGTCCAGACTGCCAAGCAGCAATGATTGCATCAATTCTTTGGATGGTTTCGATCCGATAAACACGCTGTTCTAGATTGTGAATCCGTTGCTCATGATCATTTAGCTGGATTTGTAAATGTTCAGTAATTTGCTTGAAAACATCAATTTCTTGACGATGATTGCGAAGGACGTTACGGGTTTCTAATAGCTTTGTTTGTGTAATTTCTAGGGCAATGTTACTAATTCGCAAATTGTCGGCTAGGGCTAATACCCATTGATGCAGGGATTTGATGCCGACATTGAGATTGCTATCAATCAGGATTTGGCGATCGCGATCTCTGCCTGTAATTCCATCAAACAAGCGTCCAATAAAACCCCGATTTTGCCGAAAGCGGATCAGGTCATCATTTACTTGAATCCCATTAACCAAATCCACCAATACCTTATCGCTCACAATCGGAACTTGTTGTTGTATGTCTTGTAATGATTGAGTTGCAAAGTTTGACATTGGGTTATTTATTCACTGCGATCGCTTGTTGCCAACTGGTGACGATATCTTCTTTTTTGATTCCCGCTTCGATGAGCGCATTAACTAATCCTTCCTCAAAGTTGTCTTCTTCGATGATGACTTGGCGATCGCTGTTGTCTGTGATTAGCCGAGCGTGAAACAAAATACTATCGAACCAACTTTTTTTACTACGACTTGTAGCCAGAACTAAAAAATGTCCTGATTCTAGATCACAGACTG
>JBJTVM010000511.1:0-1748 GCA_046081205.1 Pseudanabaena sp.
TCGCAACTCATCTCAAATCAAACTACGATCGGCTATTTCATTGGGCGCACTACACTAACCAATTTACCCAGCAATATCTCCTCACCTAAAATAGCTGTATGAATTCTCTCAGCTAGTGCCAATCTATCTCCATCATCTGTACAAATAATAATTCCACCGTGATCGAGAAGCAATTTATGCAAACGTTTGAAATCCTTGCGATTTAAAGTTAAAACAACTCGCTCATTAGTACCAGCAAAATCAAGAACGCGATCATCAGGGATTTTAAGATTTGCCTTTCCCGCTTCTTGGACAGTAAGAACATCATGCCCAAAATTGCGTAAATGTTCCACAACCTCATAGGGAAATTGCTCATCAGCCTACAAACGAGCCATTAATCTTCCTCATTCTCCTTAATAGCCAAGGCAATCTCTTCAGGATACATCGAAGCATAAAACCAAGCATTTGCTAAATCACTTGGCGATAGAGTTGGATAGCCTTGCAGAAGTTGCTCTTCGCTAATACCGATATTACGAGCATTAACCAAAACCCACACAGGAATACGAGTGGAACCAATACAAGCATCGCCTCCACATACACCCAAAGTTTTCTGTATGCCTCGCCAAGGATTACCCAAACTTTGAGCCAATATCTGAATTGATCTTGTTTTTTCATTTTGGCTTAAAGCCAGTAATAGAGGTTCTAAGCTTTGTAGAGTCATAAAATTACTACCAAATAATGATGTTTTTTAAACCATGAATGAGAAAGGGAAACTTAAATTACCTCATTTACTGGGAAACGATCAATCATTTGTGCGGCTTGCTTAGCGGCTTGATAGATTTGTAAAGGCAAATTGGGAACATGGGGAATTTGATACAGCAAATCAATGGTGCGGCGCATTAAACGGACGATATCGCCTTCATCAAGATTGGTATTTTGGCATAGCTCAAACCATTCCATTCCCAAAGCCCATTGCTCCACTAAGCCTGTTAGTTCATAATCTAGCCATGCTGGAATATCTACTAAATGGCGGCGTTGGACTGGCATCAACTCGCGGCGGCGATCGCGTAAACCATCAAGAGCATCTTCAACAGTAGGAGATAGCCCGAACTTGATCCAGTTGTAGGGGCGACTATTTTCACTGACGATCGCCGCGCAGACAGTGGCGAGATGGTGGGGTAAGAGATTATCTAATTCTCCTGACATGAGGCATAGGGCTAACCACAGTTCGTTTTCGCCACGCAGTGCTGCGACGACCTTACCTTTGTCAGTGGGTTGCGTATCTTCAAGGCAGCCATAGAATTGCAAGATGTTAACAAGGCTCATAAATTCTTGCCAATGCCTTTGGCGGCGTTCATTGACCACTTTTTGTTGAAACTCGATTTGGCGTTGCAATTGCTCAAGACGATTTACTTTTTTGAAAACTGCGCCGCGATCGCTCATTTTTGAGACAGGATGTTGATTCATTTCTGACTCGATCGCGATCACTCGTGCTTGCTGCTTGACTACTTCAGGAGCTAATTCTGGATCTGGTAATGGCGTAATTTTTTGAGCGATCGCCAAACTAGTTTCATCACCATCGAGCGACTGTCCTGGTCTCAAGGGCAGCTTGGCAGGATAGTCGATGTCACCATCAAGTAATAAATCAGCGCCAACTTGGACGATATCTTTGTAACCGACCGTATACCAACGATTATCGCGGCCGAGACAGACAAACCAAGGAAATTGTCCAGAGCCTTGAACTTTGGCTGCGAGAACGGTGTGAATAA
>JBJTVM010000512.1:0-4184 GCA_046081205.1 Pseudanabaena sp.
AAATGGCGCAAAATGGTAAAAATGAAAGTACGATTTTTACCATTTTGCACGTTCGTCGAATTGGCTTTAAACAAAAGACCAAACCCTGTGAGGGTTTTGAAAGCACAAAATAGCATAGCCATTTTGTGCTTTGGTATTAGAGTACTTAGATGGCACATTGGTTTAGATGTAGTACTTTTCGCTATAACCTGTGACTAATACTTTTACTTTTAAGGTCAAAATTATGCGTGTTTTACGAAGTTTACCACTCCTATCATTGGCTCTGGTGTTAGTTGGTTATATAGCTTATGGGTGGCTGCTTTCGATTCACAAAGCTGATTGGCGGATCTGGATTCCCTCTGGAGCGATCGCTTTTGGAGTGGATTGGCTATTCTCGGTAGGATGGGTGATCGCGGCGGTGATATTTGTCTTTTATCAAAAGTCGCAGTTTGGATTATCTTTAGGGCTTAGTGTTATCTGGGTATTGTTGATGTACGTGGCAAGAAATGAGCTACGTGCTTTTCTAGCCCATAATCGCGGCTTAAGTTTCTTTATTCTTGTGTTAACGGCTGGTGCAGGGCTAGGCTTGGGGTGGTTTACAGATACATTGCCTACAATTCGCAGCTTTGGTGAATCATTAGTTAAATAAACTCTAAAAAGCGGATTACGGCGCTTCGCGCCATTAATCGCTTTTTTTGTTTTTATGGTCGAACAAAATAATTGATCGCGATAAATAAGTATTACTTGTTACTAGGGCTACTTTTCCAAAACCCTAGAAGTTGCTTAATGATGGCAGACACAACTAAAGCTATCATTAATTTTTCATGCGTTTGGAACAGTTACAAGCTTTTTTGGCAGTTGCGGAAACAGGAAACTTTCAACAGGCGGCGCAAAAATGTGGGGTTAGTCAGTCAACTATTAGCCGACAGGTGCAGTCTTTGGAAGCAACTGTCGGGATATTGCTGTTTCATCGTCAGGGGAATGCGAAGCTAACCTTGGGTGGTGACCGCTTATTACCTCATGCTAAGAAAATTTGTCAGATTTGGTCAATGGCTGAACAAGAGTTGTTTGATTTGCAGGCAGGCAAGCAAACAGAACTTTGTGTAGCAGGGATTCCTTCAGCATGTGCTTATCAATTACCACCGATATTGCAAAGATTTTCTAAGGTTTATCCAAATGTTCAGTTGCGAGTAACAACATTAGGAAGCGATCGCGCTCTTAAGGTTCTCAAGGATGGCTTAATTGACATTGCGATCGTGATGAACAATCCATTTTTAACCGCGAGTTCGGAAATGGTAGTTGAACGCTTATATGAGGAAAAAATCCAACTTTTGCTGCCTGTTAATCATCCCCTCAGTAAAAAAGAATCAATTACATGGAAGGATTTGAATAATGTCCCTCAAGCTGTATTCAAAGATGGCTATGGATTACAGCGTCTTGCCCAAGATCAGTTCAATCGCCAAGGACTACGTTTACATGCAGCTTTGGAGCTTAATTCTCTTGAAGCTTTTCGAGGTGTAGTTAAGCAAGGCAGCTTACTAGCCTTACTTCCAGAAACCTTTTTAGTGGAATTAAATCATGATCCAGACCTAGTAGTGCGATCGATCCATGATCCTTGTCTAACTCGCGAAATTGTCCTTGTTACTACCAGCGATCGTATTCAAATTCCGCCAATTCAATATTTTTGTAAACTTGCCGCTCAGATGATTCAGCAGGAAAGCTCTGTAGCTTTAAAAAGCGCTCTGTAAGCCCAGAATGCAGAGACTCTCTACTTTCTAGGCTATAATTCAACATCTAACTGACTTTTGCATTAAATTCACCCGTAGAGTAATGAGTAAAGAATTTCGCGAATTTTTGCGTAAAGTTGGTAGCGGTACACATACCAGCAAAAGCTTGACGCGCCAAGAGGCTGAGGCAGCTACGATTATGATGTTGCAAGGGATTGCTACACCTGCTCAGATCGGTGCATTTATGATCGCCCATCGCATTAAACGTCCAACTAGTGACGAACTAGCAGGAATGCTCGATGCCTATAAAATGATGGGGGCAAAAGTTGCACCGATCGCATCCCATAAACAAGTTTTAGTACTAGGATCACCCTATGATGGCAGATCAAAGACTGCACCAGTTAGTCCAGTAACCGCGATCGTCTTGGCATCCGCAGGTATTCCGATTTTGATGCATGGCGGTGATCGGATGCCGACTAAAGAAGGTTTACCTTTTATCGAAATTTGGCAAGCTTTGGGACTGAATTGGCAAGATCTGACTATTGAGCAGGTGCAATCCAATCTAGAAACCAAAAATTTGGGGTTTGTCTACTTGCCCAAACATTTTCCGCTAGCCCAAGGGCTAGTTCCCTATCGTGAGCAAATTGGCAAACGCCCTCCTTTTGCGACTCTTGAGTTAATGTGGTCTCCCTATCAAGGTAAACAGTTTATTGTCTCAGGCTTTGTCCATCCACCGACTGAAACGAATATTCGAGAAGCTTTTGCTCAGCATGGGCTTACTGAATTTGCAACGGTCAAGGGTTGGGAGGGAAGTGTGGACTTACCGCGATCGCGTACTGCGATCATCGGTATCAATCATGGCGATCTCTTTGAGCGTTTGACTTTATCCGCAAGAAACTATGGATTTAGTTCTGAAGATCCAGCGATCGCTAATGCTTCAGAAATGGCTACAAAAATCATCTCTGCGCTCAAAGCCGAACCTTCCGAATATCTTAATTCCGTATTATGGAACTGTGGATTCTATCTATGGCTCTATGGAGTGCATGACGAAATCAACGAGGCGATCGCCCATGCTCAAGAAATCATTAATAGTGGTAAAGCTTTACAGAAATTAGAGGAGCTACGAACTTAATTTCTCAAAATCAAAAATGATTGATATTGGTTCTGATTTGATGATGATGAGTTGTATTTATTACAGCAATGTTTTATTAGCAATCATCGAACCAGACTACAAAAACAGACAAAGGATCGTAAATTTTACTTTCGTTCCAATTGGTGACGATCAACTAGATTCCTTTAGCTTGTTGCAGTTTTATGTTGACTATCCTTTTGAGCTTGATAAAAAATATAAAAATGAGTTAGTTAAATTTCTTAGGACTTACGCATTGGGTAGATATGGTGCGGGCTTTGCCCGCACCATATCTACCTCAAACCTAATAAATTCGTTCGGTTTGCGTAAGTCCTATTTCTATGTTTTATCAATACCAAAATGCGGATGGGATGTATCAGCATTACTGAGAGTTAATCAGCGATCGCTAGGGAATCTCATCAGGATTAATACCAAGCGATCGCAGTTAAGCAGCAAGCCGTTCTTTTTCTTGACGTTCCTGCTCAGCGATCGCCTCAGCCCGTTGTTTAGCCGCCTCTGCCTCACGCCTAGCCTGTTGCTCAAAAGTCCGCTCCAATTCCGCCTGAAATCTAGCCCTTTGCTCAAAAACCATCTCAAACTCCGCCTCAGCATAAGACCGCAAAATCTGATTAGAAATCGGGTCAAAGAAACGAAATCCCAGATTTGGATATAAATGCAAATCTAAGCCTAAAACTTCACTATGAAGCGACAAAGTGCCATCAGGAAAGATAGAAGAAGCGATCGCCACATACTCACCATTCTCCAAACGTAAACCTTGCAAAGATTCTGGCTTCAAATATTCACCAGTTGGGGCATATTGAAAATATTCTTTAACTCCCAAATCACGATAAATTAAAGGGTTTTGTTCACGGTCTTTCGTCACCGTTCCCTTAGAAGTTATTTCCAACACAAAATCAGGAGCTTTCCCCCCTTCTTCATAGATCTTGTAACTAACACGGTCTTCATTGCTCATGCCAAATACCACAAACGTATCTGGCGCAATTCTTTTCTCAATGCTCTCTTCTTGATAACGGATAAACAGATTCCCAGATACATAGACATTCTGCTGTTTCTCAAACCACAACCTTAATGCTTCAGTGGTATAACTCAAGTTACGTCGTTGTTTGTCGCCCTCTGGCATCGGCTCAAAGTCCTCGTCTGGGTATTCAACTGAGAGTAGCTGGCGATCGTTTGATATAGTCATGACGCACTCCAAGTCTTATCTATTGCTAAGTTAGCATATTACCCAAGAATTGATTGGCGGCGCTCCGCGCCGCCAATCAATTCTTGGGTTTTGTTTTGTCCTAAGCTTGATGGCTGTAGCTATAAATAAAAAAGGACTTCGAGCG
>JBJTVM010000513.1:0-3365 GCA_046081205.1 Pseudanabaena sp.
AAAAATGTAACAGTGTTACTCTTTCTTTGGTTTTACAGCAAAGCATACGCTGTCTATAATCCTGCGAATGATAGAATCGTTAGGGATTATCAATTAGTAGGATTTTGAGTGAGTCAATTGAAAAAATGTAATGAAAGCCAACATCACAAAGAAATTCAAAGCATTATCAAGCCCTAAGTTTATTGGCTATGCACTAGTTGGGGCGATCGCATTCCTAAGCGCGATCGCTACAGGTCTAGGACTCAACGAAGTCCAGAGCCTTGAACGCCAGACCCAATCAGCATTTTTTAACTGGCGTGGAACGATTGCTCCTCCTAAAGATATTGTGATTTTGGCGATCGATGATCTTTCCTTACGTCAAGGTGAATTTTATGATCCTAAGACTCGTCCATTTTTAGAACCATTTCGCACAACCACGTGGAAGCGCGTAGTCTATGCCCAAGTCCTAGAGAAACTGGTTAAAGCAGGCGCAAAAGTAGTTGCCTTTGATATTTTATTCGTGACCCCAGGAGATCATGGGAATGCTGATGATGATAAGTTTCAAGCAGCAATCTCTAAGTATGGAGAACGCGCCGTATTTGCAGCTAGTTACGAATTTACGCAAATTGGTGAAGCAAATGTTATGCAACTTGCCTCACCTGATGGAGTTTTTCAAATAAAACCAAATACCCTAGGACTAATTAATTTTCAACCTGAAGTTACAAGCAATATTCATCGTTTAGGTGTACAGCCACCATCAGATAGTGGGTTGCCAATTGTGCCAACTTTTGCGGCTTCGGTTCTGAATGTCGCCAAAATTAGTTATCCCAAACCTAAAGGTGACGGAATTTATTTTTTTGGTGGTTCTGATACATGGGCAAATGCTCAGCAACAGATCCCATTTTATTATGTGGTTGATCCTGATAATTGGAACAGTGAACAACTTCAGGGCGGCAAATTCTTTAAAGACAAAATTGTCTTGATCGGGGCAACGGCAGCTTCAAAACAGGATATCCAAAACTCAGCTATGGGGAGAATGCCAGGGATTGAGATTCATGCCAATGCGATCGCCACACTCATGCAAAACAAAAGTATTGCTGAACTATTCGCTGACCCTATCCAACAAGGTATTTTTGTTCTGCTACTTGTAGGCATCTCAGGTGGCATTCTCTGCCGCTTTAAGCGACCATTGATGCAGATATTAGGAGCTTTTGGTATAGCAATCCTCTGGTTTGGGATTGGTTATGTCTCCTTCATTTACACCAGTACGATTGTACCTGTGGCAATTCCTGCGATCGCGATCGGCTTAAATGGAGTTGCTCTCTTAACGACAGGCTCAATAGCTGCTCAACTTGATAAAATTTTAATGCGCCGCACCCTAGAGCGTTACGTCGCTGCACCAATTGTTAAAGAAATTCTCAATCAACCTGAAGAGTATCGTGATTTGTTAGAAGGTCACACACTCAAAGCTGCGGTTCTTTTTTCTGATATTCGTGGCTTTACGACGCTATCTAGCCGTCTACCCGCAAAAGCCCTAATCAAACAATTAAATACCTATTTGGCTGGCATGGTAGATGCGATTTTAGAGTATCAAGGCACAATTGATAAGTTTATTGGGGATGCGATTATGGCTGAGTTTGGCTCACCTGTTTCGCGAGGAGAGAAAGCCGATGCGATGAATGCGATCAATGCTGCACTAAATATGCGGTTGGCTCTAATGGAACTGCGTAAAGTTTGGCAAACTGAAAAAATGATCCCTTTCTCCAATGGCATTGGTATCAACTATGGGGAAGTAACTGTTGGCAATATTGGCTCCTCCCAACGTCTTGAATATGCAGCTATTGGCGATACGGTCAATGTGGCAAGTCGTGTTGAAGGTATGACTAAAGACTTAGGGACAGATATCGTCATTACGGGAGCACTTTACGAAATTGTCAAGGACGAAATCGATGTTGTTGATTTTGGAGATCATGCACTTAAGGGTAGAGTTGGGAATGTACGTTTATATGGTGTGATTGGGCTTAAAGGCAGCGATCGCCGAATTTATGAGCAAGTCCACAATGATCTTAAGCGCCATACGGCGGTGATTGATATGCTCAAAAAAGGTCAGTTACCAACACGTCGCGAATAGAGATTATTAAGAGTGTGGCGAAGCCACACTCTTAATAATCTTTACGATTTGGGCGATCGCATTGGCATCTTCGCTTTGATTCATATTCTGAATATATTCATCACGACGCTGATCAAGATCAGCGATCGCCTTGAGTAAACTCTCACTAGTCAAGTCTTCTTCCAAAAGTACAGCACTGTAACCACGGGCTTGAAAAGACTTGGCATTGAGGATCTGGTCGCCACGGCTGGATAATTTTGATAGAGGAATTAGTAAATTAGGCTTACGTAAAGTCAGAAACTCAAATACCGCATTTGCTCCTGACCGTGACACCACTACATCTGCGATCGCTAAAATATCGGCAAGTTCTGTTCCTAAATACTCAAATTGTTGATAGCGGGGATTGCTTTTGAGATTGATATCAAGATTACCCTTACCACAGGCATGAACAACTTGATATTTTTGCGTAAGCTCAGCTAAAACAGCACGGATAGATTGATTAATTTTTGCAGAACCCGTACTGCCTCCAACCACAAATAGAACTGGGGCATCAGCATTAAACCCACAAAGCTCTCTTCCTCTCTCTCTATTTCCTTGGAGAATATCAGGACGAATCGGTAAGCCTGTATGGATAACTTTGAGAGCATATTTGGCTAAATGCTTAGCAGTTTCAGGGAAAGTGACACAGACTTTAGTTGCAAAGGGAATTGATAAGCGATTGGCTAAACCTGAAGAAAAATCTGACTCGTGAATAATTACGGGAATCCGTTGTAGCCAACTTGCAAAAATGACAGGAACAGTGACAAATCCACCTTTAGAAAATACTGCTTGCGGCTTAATTTTGGCGATCGCAAAATAAGCATCAAATATACCTTTAATCACTTTAAAAGGATCGATGAAGTTCTGCCAAGAAAAGTAGCGGCGCAATTTACCTGAGGAAATACCGTGGTAGGGAATACCAACTTCGGCAACGAGTTGTTTCTCAATCCCATGATTAGAGCCAATATATACAACCTCCCAACCGTCAGCGTTCAAACTCGACAGCAATGCAAGATTAGGGCTAACATGACCAGCAGTACCGCCACCTGTCAATACAATTTTGGGTTTCTTGGCTAATTGTTGATGGTCTGATGGTAAGTTCGGCTGATCTTTGGTCTGATTATTTGCGCCCACAATTATTATTTGTCTCTAGATATTGAGAATATTGGATTTTTATAGCAATTATAGATTAATCAAAACCCAGAATTTTTTAAAAGTGTTGCTTTGCAACACTTTT
>JBJTVM010000514.1:0-14306 GCA_046081205.1 Pseudanabaena sp.
CGGCGCGAAGCGCCGCTATTCGCTCCTTTGATTTAGATTTGTCCTAATGCAAGTGGCGATAGATATAATTACGGAACTACCAACTAATTTAACGAAACTATTAGTGTCACAATCCAAGATTGTCGAAATTTTATCTGAGGAAGAGTTACGCCGCACGATTAATCGTCTGGCTTCACAAATTGTTGAGGCTAGCGGTGACCTATCCAATGTTGCTTTACTCGGTGTCTATACTCGTGGTGTGCCGCTAAGTGTGGCGATCGCGAAGCAGATTCATACTTTTGAAGGAGTATTAGTTCCTGCTGGCGCATTGGACATTACTTTTTATCGGGATGATCTTGACCAGATTGGACTGCGTACACCTAGCAAAACAGAGATTCCCTTTGACCTCAACGGCAAAACCGTAATTTTAGTAGACGATGTAATTTATAGCGGCCGGACAATTGGGGCTGCATTAAATGCCATCCATGATTATGGTCGTCCTAAGGTTGTGAGACTATTAGCCCTGATCGATCGCGGTCATCGTGAGTTACCCATCCATCCTGATTTTGTGGGCAGGACATTACCAACTTCCAAAGATGAGCAGGTCAAGGTATTTCTAAGTGCCGCAGGGGACAGCCGCGATGGTGTTGAGTTAATCAAGCCTATTGGTTAACGATAAAGCCATTTGCACCGCGCTTCGCGTGGTGCAAATGGCTTTATCGAATTGACGTTATATTTACGCCCTATAGGGTGAAGAAAATTTTGCACTCAATAGCTTAATATATATTTACATATACATAAGATAAACAAAAAAACTTCAATAAAGTAAGTTTAGTGCTGTTAAACGAAGTTTTTAGCCTTAGAGTAGTTGAGGTAAGGGAATATGACCGTTTTAGACCAGTATTTTGAACTTTCTGATCGTGCTAGTGAGGATGAACAAGCATTTAATCAGTTGGTAGAGTTGTTTGCAGAGCAAGCTGAAGTTCATCCATCAGGGTCGCAGAAGGTAGTTGGTAAAGATGAAATTGCTCAACTATATCGCAAATTTTTTCAGTCCTATTCAGGAATGCAACGTGTTTGGACAACCAGAAAGACGGAAAATGGACTAGAAGCTATTTGGGCGATCGCCGGCAAGCGTAATAGTGGTGAACTATTTGCGATGCAAGGCAGACATATTGCCGAAGTCGATGCCCAAGGCAAAATCTACGCCTTAGAAGTTCATGTCTCCAAAGCCAGTTAATTCATCTCCCGAAGCATATCTTGACAGTTTTGATAAGTTTGGTATTCATCTCGGTTTAGAACGAATTCAACAACTGCTCGATGCTTTAGGAAAACCCCATCAACAAATTCCCGTGATTCACGTCGCAGGCACAAATGGAAAAGGTTCTGTTTGTGCTTTTTTGCTGGCAATTTTACAGGCAGCAGGTTATCGCGTGGGGCGTTATACTTCGCCACATCTGCTCGATTGGCGTGAAAGAATTACGATTAACGGTGAATGGATTCGTGCTCAGGATTTGCTGGATGCTCTACAGCAGGTGGAATCTGCCATCAATCCAGACTTTCCGCCCACGCAGTTTGAAGTGATTACGGCAGCGATGTGGTGGTATTTTGCCACCCAAAAAGTCAATATTGCGATCCTAGAGACAGGATTAGGCGGGAGATTAGATGCCACCAATGTCTGCGATCGCCCTTTAGTTTCTGTGATTACTTCCATCGGTCTCGATCATTGTCAGCAGTTAGGCAATACCTTGGGGGCGATCGCTTCTGAAAAAGCAGGAATTATCAAACCGAAATGTCCTGTTGTCATAGCCGAGAATCATGCTGAGGCGATCGCGGCTTTGCAAGCCAAGGTAACGGAATGTGAGGCTCCTGTAACGTGGGTAAGTGCGGCTCAGCCTACAGCGACAGGGTCTATCTATCAAGGCTTTGAGTATTTTTTGCCTTTATTGGGAAAGCATCAGTTAATCAATTCCGCAGTGGCGATCGCCACAATTCAATCTTTGCGAAGTCAAGGTTGGGAGATTAGTGAGGATGCGATGCGTTCAGGCTTAGCAAATACGCAATGGTCTGGACGATTGCAATGGATCGAGTTTAATCTCGATGGTCAGCCCCATAAGATGCTGATTGATGGAGCGCATAATGTAGCGGCGGCGGAATATCTGCGGCAATTTGTCAATGAGGCTTTTCCCCATCGGCGTATCCGTTGGGTCATCGGTATTTTGAATACAAAAGATCAAACAGGAATTCTTCAAGCCCTTTTAGCTGATGATGATTTACTTTTCACTGTCCCTGTACCTAGCCCTGCGACTACTTCACCACAGGATTTAGCTCAAATGGCTGCTTCTATGGTTAAGGTTAGACCGCATTCTTACACAAGTTTAAATTTAGGACTAGCAGACGCTTTTGAGGATCAACAAGATGATGTTGTTATTCTTTGCGGTTCTTTATATCTAGTGGGAGAGTGTCTCAGTCAGCTACAGCGCTTTGCGGTAAATTAAAACAAAAAAACTTGAAATCATCGCGAAGCAACGCTTTCAAATTTTTTCTATACTATAGCAGCGTAAGAAACCATTTAAGAATTGTCTAGATCCCCTCAGGGCAACCGCATAAAAAAATTGCGATCCTTAACTATTAAGCATTTCAGAAATCTGTGAGTAAAAATACTTAGACTTGAAATCCCTGCTGCGTAAGCTGTCTATTTTTTATGCGGTTGCCCTAAGGCGAACTGGGTGATCACTAGAATCGTTATTGTGCTATAAAATATTCTTATTTAAATTATTAATTTAGGGAGATTTACTTTAGTAACGACAAATATGGAGAATAACCCAAAAATTAAATTTTCTTGGGGCACGTTTTGCCGCAGAGTAATCATAGATAAAGAAACAAGTGAAGTATCTATCATTGATGTCGTCCCAGCATTAAACATAAAACAGGTCGCTCCAATTAAATTAGGCCCTGAAAGCCCAAATATCATCATATCTTTAGGTAGAATTTATGTAACTGCTTTGTTTGAAAAACTAGATTCATTTAACACTGATGTCAATGAAACCTTAAATATTGAGTTTTCACAGATTGGATTAAAATCTGCGTCTTTTAAAGCTGATGTTTTGATAAAAGAGACAGAGTTGACCACATTTATCAACCTTGATTTTGGGGATTTACCTTTGGTTGTACCTTCTTCTTTAGATGTTTTTAATTATAATTTTGAGGTCATCTACAGAGTAAAAACTCAAGAAATAGGTAGAGTTGTACTGCCAGTAAGGGCTGAATTTAAACTACTAGAGGATAAATAACATGGATACTATTTTGGTTCCTATGGAAAGAGATTACTCCTCACGGAAATCCTACAAAAATACTGATTACAATAGAAATCAATCTATTATCAATTTGTCTGTTGCTTCTGGAGAGTATATGATTAAGAACCTTTCTAACGCAACTATTCAGAATAGTAACTTTGAAATAACTAAACAGCATCTTTTTGAAATTGATAATACTGATACTGATTCTGAAGAAGTTGAAGATGAATGGGGAGCTATACGACCAACTAAGTATGCATGGAAATTAAGCTTAGAGCTTCTGCAACAAATTTTTAATCAAATATCAACAAATTTCCCTTTGGGGTTCGCTAGCCTAGAAGAAAATGGAGGTATTGAGCTTATCTGGAAAAATTATTTAACTAAAAATGAAGTAAGAGTATCTATCCCACCTAATCAAAACATTGATATGACTCTATATGTAAGAGATATAGGTAATGGCAAAAGCGAGTTTTATGCTAGTTCTTCGTTTTATCAGGTAGTTAAAGCCTTACAGTTTCTACATCAATAATGTGGTTAATCAAAAGTTCCCTCCGTTATCAGATGAATTAACAATCTATCGTGCAATTGTCAGGGAAACAGGATGGGTTGATCCTTACACGAAAAAGATTGAAGCTAAAGCTTTTAAATTGCGCCTCAAAAGAGAACCAAAACCAGAAGAAACTATTTCTGCGGCTTTCTCTCCCGTTGAAGCTTGTAATGCTTATAAGGGAAAGACTTTTGGCGTTATTGCAATACAGGTCAAAGACATCCGTGCTTTAGGACTTGATGCAGTTCAAACTTCTATCAATCACATAGCTATTGAAAAAATACCTCTCAATGAAAAAGATGCAACTAATTTCGCAATATTACTAGCTGAAAAAGCGAGGCTATTAGATTAATTTTTTGCTTTATAACTTTAGTTTCTTTAGTGACTTAATTTACTGAAATTCTTTAGCGACTTATTTACTGAAAAGCAAGGAGATTTATTTGAAAATGATATTTAACCACAATTGCAAGCAAAAACGAAAAAAATTAGATTTTTCGGACTTGGTTCGTCAAGTACATTAACGCCTTTTTAAGGGGGATTGAGGGGGATACTTTAGAACTTTTAACCGCAGAAAGTAATTCTTAAATGGGCTCTGATTTCGGGCTCTATGTCCTAAGCAAGACTTGCATTGCTATTATTAAAATTCATACAAACATTATGCGTCCCATAGAGTTAATTGTTGAAGGATTTACAAGTTTTCGCACTCGTCAAGTGTTGGATTTTACGAGCCTTGATTTGTTTGCGATTACAGGCGCAACGGGAGCAGGCAAAACTTCCCTATTGGATGCGATTACCTTTGCGCTCTATGACAAAGTAGCAAATAAGCCCAACTCATCAAAGGAATTAGTTAGCCAAGGCGCGACCCAACTCAAAGTAGAATTTCGGTTTGAGATGCGACAGGCAGAATATAGGGTACTGCGAACTTGGCGCAATCGTGGCAAAACCGATGAGAAGAAATTCCTGTTTGATCAATTAATTGATGGGGAATGGGAAAGATGCGATCGCGCTCAAAAGGTAGAAGAGATCATCGGGATGGACTTTGAGACTTTTACTCGTGTGATCATTTTGCCACAGGGACAGTTTGACGAATTTCTTAAAGGCGAGGCGGGTAAGCGGCGCGAGATTTTGCGGCAGTTGGCAGGATTTCAAATTTTTGAGCAGATGCGAAAAGAAGCAAGCGATCGCACTAGTCGTTTTAAAGCTGAGCGTGAAGGCTTAGATAAAGTCCTTGAAGGGATGCAAGCACCAACGCAAGAGGAAGTGGAAGCGCAACAATTAGAACTAGAAAATCTAGAAACTGTAATTCCTGAGTTGGATCTGCAAGCAAAGCAGAGTCAGAAACTCTTGGAAGTAGAAGAAAGACTTTTTGCTCAAATCCAACAGTACCAGCAGCTTTCTCTAAAACTAGAGCAACTGCAACAGGACGCATCGCAAATCCAAGTTTTAGAAAATCAATTACGAAATGCTCAATTAGCAAATTCGATTATGGGAACTTGGACAGTTCTCCAGACTACGCGTAAGCGTGTAGAAACAGCGATCGCCGATCTTACCAGTACTAAAAAACAGCTAGAAATTTCGAGGCTGGATCTCGATCAGCAGCAACAAGCCTATGAACAATCGCGCACAGAGCAGGTCGCCGCCCAAAGTCAGATCGAGACTCAAGAGCGCAACCTTGCTCTGGTAGAATCTCTGCATACACAGCAACAACAATCAGAATCTGAGTTAAGGCGTGCTGAACAGAATTTGCAGGAGCGATCGCAGGTTCTCCAGAAAGCAAATAAGGCTGTAACTCAGACAGAATCAGATTTGCAAGCGATTAGACAAAGTCTGCAAAACCTTGAAACTGCTCTTCAAAGTTCACAATACGATCCCACTAGGCTCGAACAGTTGCGTCAAGTTGCTGCACCGCTTACACAATGGCAAATTCTGCAAGAGAACCTTACGAAGCAGCAGCAAAAATCGACTCAATTCCAAACAGAAATTCAAAACTTCGCGCAGCAACTAGAGAAAGTACAACAGGCGATCGCTAAGGCTGAAAGTGATTTTCAAACTGCAAGTAATACTCTCAAGGAAGCGGAAGCCTCTAATCTGCAAGCCTTGCAAACTGGTCATGCTAATGCTTTACGTGCTGAATTACATGATGGAGATCATTGCCCTGTTTGTAATCATCTCTATAGTTTAGAGGGTCTGCCCGAACTTCCTGAATTAGAATTAATTAATACGACAGCATTGGCAAAACAAAAAGAAGTCACTGAGCGTCAGTTAGCAAAATTATTACAGGATCAGGCAAAGATTGAGGCTAGTCTCGAAGCTTCACAGCAACAGTTCCAAAGTCAAGCTCAGGAAATTGAGGACTTAGGATCGCAACTTGCCAAATTGCAAAACCAGATTGATCAAGTTCTTCAGTTCGCTTGGCAAGCGGTCGATATTCTTGGCGATCGCCAAGCTCTGGAAGCTCAAGAAGCGGCTTATCTCAAACTAATTGCCGAACAAAAGGAAATGGTGATCGCTGCTCAAAACGCCGAAAACAAACTTAAAACCAATCAAGAAAACCTCCTATTAGCCCAAACGGAATTTGATAAATCATCACAGGAAAAACTCCTCAGAGAATCACAACTACAGGAAATTTCGCAACGATTGCTAGAGATTACCGATGGCAAGAGTTATGAATCCCTACGCCAAAGTATTTTGCAAGCAAAGCAGAAACTGAGCGATCGCCTGAAAGCCATTGAATCCCAATATCAAAAAGCCCGTGAAACCTTTGCTAAACGCGAAGAAGCAGCAACTAAGGCTCAAGAAAATCACGATCTCGCCATTGCTGAGCAATCGCAACAGGAATCTCATTGGCAACAGGAACTCAATGCCATTAACTTTACTGAACTAGAGTTTCTGGCAGCACAAACGGCGCGATCGCAAATGGACGCATGGCAACAGCAAATCGAGAACTATCAGCGTCAAGAGCAGGACTTAACCACACGCCTACAAATGTTTGAGGAGTCCATTGCTGAGCGGACTACTGACGAACAGGCGATCGCCAAATTGCGTGAGGAATCCCAACAAGCCGCAGAATCTTTACAGTTAGCCAGTGAAAACCGTGCCTCTCTCAAAGCATGGCTAGAGCAAGCCCAGCAAAAACGCCAAGAATCACGGGAACTTGAAGAACGTAAATTGTCTCTACAAGCTCAAGAGCAAACCTATCACACTCTCGCCCAAGATCTGCAATCAAATCGCTTTCAAGAATATATTCTCGACAGCCTGCAACAGGAACTGGCTAATCGTGCCTCAGTTCTATTACAACAACTTTCAGAGGATCGCTATATTCTGCAAATAGAAAGCGGTGACTATTGGGTAGCGGATAATTGGAATGGTGGCGAAAAGCGGCGAGTCCGCACCCTCTCAGGTGGTGAAACCTTTGCAGCTTCTCTCTCAATGGCGCTGGCGCTATCAGAAAAGTTATCTATGGGTATCGAACTGGGTAGTCTTTTCCTTGATGAAGGTTTCGGCACGCTCGACAGTGAAACCCTCGAAAGCGTCACTCAAATCCTCGAATCCTTGCGCCAACAGGATCGCTTAATCGGTGTGATCACCCATATTCAATCCTTAGCTGAGCGGTTACCCACCCAAATTTACGTTCGCAAATCCATCAATGGCTCAGAGTTAGTAAGAATCTAGATTAGAATAGGATGATAGCGACAGTCAGCAAATATGCAAATATCTTTAGACAATCTGTTAGAAGAATTATCGGGGCTGGAGACAATTACCAATCCCACCCAAGTTGCGAAACTTTCAGAGGATTATGCTCACTTTAGTCCAGTGCTTGTGCCATTGCTAGCTGGCAAAGTCGGCGATGTCGTAGTCCGTCCCAACAACGAAAGTGAAGTACTGAGAATCGCTAAAACTTGCGTAAAATATCAAATCCCCTTGACAGTGCGCGGTAGTGGCACAGGCAACTATGGGCAATGCACTCCGCTCAAAGGCGGTGTGATTCTCGAAACTTCGCGACTGCAAGAAATCAAATGGATTAAAGCAGGACTCGCCTGTGTGGAAACAGGCGTAAAAATGGTAACCCTTGACAAAAAAGCTCAAGAAATCGGCTGGGAGTCAAGGATGGTTCCATCGACGGTGCGAAGTGCGACTGTAGGCGGATTTATCGCAGGTGGTAGTGGCGGAATTGGCTCGGTTTTGTACGGACAATTGCGCGATCGCGGCAACTTGCGAGCCGTGCGTGTCGTTACCCTCGAAGATGAACCAAGAGTCATTGAACTACGGGGCGACGATGTGCATAAGGTTGCCCATGCCTATGGTACAAATGGCATCATTACTGAATTGGAAGTCCCCTTAGCTCCTGCCTATGGCTGGGCTGAATATGTCGTCAGTTTCACTGATTTCATGACTGCGGCAAAATTTGGGCAAGCGCTGGGGAATAGTGATGGCATTATCAAAAAGATGATCAGTATCCATGCTGCACCAATTCCTAGCTATTTCAACGCTTTACAGAGTTGTATCCCCACAGATTCCCATTGTGCTTTAGTGCTAGTTGCCGAAAGCGATCGCGAACCATTTAAAAGCCTCGTCCAAGAATTTCAAGGTGAAATTTGCTATGAAAAAAGCGCTCAGGAAGCGAGTAAGGGGATTAGTCTAGTTGAATTCTCGTGGAATCACACGACTTTACATGCTCGTGCTGCTGATACTTCTCTGACTTATCTCCAAAGTCTATTTCTGAACGATCCGCAATTAGCACTTGTGCAGCAAATGTATGAGCATTTCGGTGATGAAGTGATGATGCATTTGGAGTTTATCAAGGTAAATGGAGTCGTTATTCCTGCGGCGCTTCAAGTGGTTCGCTTTACAACAGGCGATCGCCTGAATGAGATCATTGCATACCATGAGTCGCAAGGTGTATTCATTGCCAACCCTCATACCTATATCCTCGAAGATGGGGGCATGAAAACCGTTGATTACGATCAGCTCAACTTCAAGCGCCAAGTCGATCCCTACGGTTTGATGAATCCCGATAAAATGCGAGGCTGGCAAATTAAATAATCAAAGGTGACGCAAAGCGTCACCTTTGATCGGCGATCGCAAGCTAAACTATTTACATAACTTTACAAAGCAAATAGTCCATTAGCTATGACTGCAAACACTTTGCTTAGAGATAATCTCGATAACACGTCTAAATCTGAGGCTGATCGGCGATCGCAAGTTTTGCCTGCGGGTGGACAAGATCCGGATCGCTTTGATTGGCAAGAGGTATGGTATCCCGTCTTTTACATTGAAGACCTAGATAAAACTAAGCCTGCCAAATTTACCTTGCTAGAACGCGATTTAGTAATTTGGTGGGATCGACAGACAAACTCATGGAAAGCCTTTGACGATCGCTGTCCCCATCGGTTAGTCCCTCTATCGGAAGGAAGAATTGCCGAGGATGGCCTATTAGAATGTCCCTACCACGGTTGGGCGTTTAAAGGTGATGGAAGCTGCGATCGCATCCCGCAACAACCCGAAGGTGGACAGGCTCACACCTCAAAACGCGCTTGTGTCAAGTCTTTACCCACTGCCGAACGTCAAGGCTTACTCTTTATTTACGCGGGTAAGCCCGAAAATGCACCCCACGTCAAAATTCCCATCATTGAACCACTGGAAACTGAGACTGAGAAATGGACTCTTTTCGGCACTTTCCGTGACTTGCCCTACGATGCAATTACCCTTTTAGAAAATGTCCTTGATGCCAGTCATCTTCCCTTTACCCATCATAAATCCGTCGGCAATCGTGCTAACGCTGCACCGATGGTTTTAGAAGTTCTCGAAAGTGATAAGTACGGGTTTACAGGAACTTGGGAAGAAGGTCCAAGACGAGGCAAATTAGGAAGACAAGACACCACTTTCACCGCACCTTCGTTGATGTGGCATGACCTCACCTCTAAACAGTTTGGTCGCACGATCACGGCTGTCTATGCGACACCCACTCGCAAAGGTGAATGTCGCATGTTTGCGAGATTTCCCTTCCAATTTAATTCGGCAATTCCCCGATTTTTTATTGGGATTACACCCCGTTGGTATTCACATATTGGACAAAATGGCATCTTAGAAGATGACCAGATTTTTCTGCATTATCAAGAGCGTTATTTAGCCCAATCTCTCGCTCAACCAGAAATTGATGGCAATTACGCTAAGGCTTTCTATTTAGCAACAGCCGCCGACACCTATGTTTCAGAATTGCGGAAATGGGTCAATCGGTATGAAGCCGATCCCTTTGTTGATCAGAGATTAGCTGCTCCTTTAGCCAAAGAGGTTCTCTTAGATCGCTATCGTTCGCATACTTCTAAATGTGCAAGTTGCAGTCAAGCTTTGCGAAATGTCCGCAAGATTAAAACGATTAGCATAATGCTCGCAGCGATCGCATGGACAGCCACACCATTACTCAGTTATATTTTTGCTCCAGCTAATTTAACCTTTATTTTGCTTGGTTCTAGTACAGCAGCAATCGCGATCGTTCTATGGCTAATTTGCAACAACCTAGAGCGAAAATTCATCTACGGACAAGAAACACCTTTACGCAATTTATAGATGATACCAAAGCACAAAATGGCTAAGCCATTTTGTGCTTTCAAAACCCTTAGAGAGTGTTTGAGAAGTTTTGATCCCAAATCAGAGGTCTTGGGGACTAAACATCTGGCTTGCTATGCTTTTATATCTAGCGTATTCCTTACGCTTAATATTGCGCTCTTCTCTATTTTTATCTTCATAGTGTTGTTTAGCCTGCTTAGCCGCTTCACTAGCATTAGTCTTAGCGATCTCGCCTCAGCCGTCAATTTTGACTTGTTGTAGCAGGATTTACACATGCCTTTTGCGTAGGCAACGCGATCGGTATGAGGGCAGGCTATAGCAAAAGCCTTTTCTTTCTTTGGGCGTGCCATAGCTATCTCTCCACCTCGCGCCTGCCAATGCCAAGATCTAGCAAAGTTTCTTGGACATCCCGCCATAGAAGACCGCAGTAGTAATATTTTTTATCGCGTAAATTAGCTAGGTAGTAGCCAGACCTACCACAGTGCAATCGAAATAGCTCGGTTACTACTTTTGAAGCAGTTAAGCTAAATTGAAAAAATAGGTCATCTACCGTCTTAGGAGTAGGGCAATTAAGGCGGTTATAGAAGACATCTGATTCACTAAACCCAAAATACCAAGTTGTTTCTTTTTTTTCTACAATTAGATAATGTAGTGGGTGAATAATAGTCTGCATTTAAGATTTACTCCTTAAACTACTAATGGAGAAACCCCTAGCTGCTAACTAGGGCGAAAATTTAGAGGTAGAGGTTAGTCGAAGTTAGTCTTGGTCTTCGTCTTAATCGGCAGATTTTTCATCTGCTGCCTTTTTAAGCGCTTCATCTACATCTTCAGTATAAGCGACGGTCTCCTCGTCGCCGCTTCTTCTGATCCAGACATCGGCATCTAGGTATTCCAACTCGACTTCGGGGTTGTATTCCCCGCTACCGTTGCCATTGCCTTTGCCGTTGTTTTTGGGTTCGTTCATCTAATCACCTCATTTATTGTGTTTAGGAAAAACTATGATCAAGCTCTATGGTGGCGCAAGAAGCCGTGCCTCAATCGTCAGATGGTATCT
This sequence comes from Pseudanabaena sp., assembly GCA_046081205.1. Classification (GTDB taxonomy): domain Bacteria; phylum Cyanobacteriota; class Cyanobacteriia; order Pseudanabaenales; family Pseudanabaenaceae; genus Pseudanabaena. Next base: position 11,444 of record JBJTVM010000514.1, read on the forward strand.
AGAAGAGTTGCAAGCTCCCTATGAGTTCAAATTACTAGATATGAAAGTAGGTGAGCATCTACAGCCTGCATTCTTAGCACTTAATCCCTTTGGTAAAGTGCCTGCGATTGATGATGATGGCTTTATCGTCTGGGAATCAGGTGCGATTATGCTTTATGTGGCGGAAAAATATGATCAATTGAAGACGATACAAGAAAGAGCGATCGCGGCTCAGTGGGTCTTATTTGCTAACTCGACACTGGGGACTGGACTCTTTGTTGCCGAAAGTCGCGAGAAAGAGACACCCCGTTTACTGGGTAGCTTAAACAAGGTTCTCGAAAATCAGGATTATATTACTGGCGAAAATTTCACAGTGTCGGATGTGGCGGTAGGTTCGATTTTGGGATATGCGATCATGATGCTGCAAATGTCCTATGCTGACTATCCTGCGATCAATGCTTACATGAAACGAATTAGCGATCGCCCCGCTTACAAAAAAGCAATTCTAGGCATTCCATAAAAAAAGAAGGGGCGCAATGCACCCCTTCTTTTTTTATGGAAAGTTAGCTTGCAGATCCAAGACCAACATAGGAGCCATAAAAGAAAAGACCGACAACAACTAGTACACCAGTACCAGCAACTGTAGCAACTAACCAAAGCGGAATACGTCCATTTTGAAGCATGAATGAAACCTCCAGATAAAAATTGTTTTTATGAAATGAATTGCAAATGAGTTAGAGAATTTAGAGATTATTCAAGAAATAGAATCTTTGCTCGCTAATCTCTAAGCCACACTAGTTAAAGAAATAGCTGGAAAAAAGTAGCACAGTTACGAAAATGAGCAGTAGTCCCAAAAAGAGAGAAGTACGGTTCAACTCTACAGGTTGGCTGTTAGGATTTTTAGGAGCCATAGGTGGGTTAAAGGAAAAAGTTTAAAGGTAAAGGTCAAAAGTTTTGTTTTTTAAGAAAGCAAAACTGAAATGAATTTCGATTAGCGGCTGATGAATTGCATTGCAGCGATCGCACCGATGAAGAACACGGTAGGAACGCCTAAACCGTGAACAGCTAGCCATCGGAAAGTAAATACAGGATATTGAATGGGTTGGTTAGGATTGTTGCTTGCCATAGTTATTAAGTAGTGGATGCGTTGATTGAGTGGGTTAATGGAGAGTAGTTAATTTAGAGCTTAGGTTTATGGCTGCAAAATTAACGAATATTTTTGATCTAAGCGCTATTTACCCATTTGGATATCTTTGGAGGGATTGTAGCGATCGGTTACCAGAGGAGCGGTCTGACGATCTTGACCGTAGTATTCGTTAGGGCGTGGTGTGCCAAATACGTCATAAGCTAAGCCTGTGCTGACAAATAGCCAACCTGCCAAAAATAAAGCGGGAATCGTGAGGCTATGGATTAGCCAATAACGAACGCTAGTAATAATGTCGGAAAATGGGCGTTCTCCAGTAGTACCTGCCATAACAGTCCTCTAAATGTGTGATGTTTAAAATCTTTATCTTAAATAATAATTTACTATTGTACATACTTGCCATCGCAAACATAAAACCCCCAGAGATTAAGTGAGTTCGTTTTGCACTCCCTCGTAATCCAAAAGCAACTGTTTCATGAAAATACGCAAAATTAGTAACCATGAGCGTCTGGAAATTCTCAAGGGGGATTTATATGCATATTCACGCTGGACTAATCAAGATTTGCCCCGATCGCATTTGACAGCAATCAATCCTGAAGAAGTCCTAGCTGCAGAAATCGATGGGACGATTGTGGCGGCGTTGCAATGTTTTAGATTTCAGCAGTCGGTGCGCGGCAGCCTCAAGGAGATGGGAGGCATCGGTGGTGTATGGACATATCCTGAATATCGCAACCAAGGCTGTGTCAAGGCTCTGATGAAAAGTGCTTTTTTAGAAATGCGGATGCAAGGGATCTGTGTAAGTATGCTTACGCCCTTTAAAGAAAGCTTTTATGGATCGTTGGGCTACGCGATCGCCAATGCCACCAATGAAGTAAATATTCCTGTTTCGTCTTTATCGCAATATTTAAAACTACCGAATGCCGCTAACTTAACCTGCGATCGCCTTGCCGCAACTGAAGCAAAGGATATTTTGGCAAATTTCCTTTACGAAAATTTGCGATCGAATACATTGCTACCCCATAGCCACGGGCTGGCGATTACCAATTTTACTTACGATCAGTGGTGGCATTTGCATCGTCAGAAACTCTGTGTAGTAATCAAACGCGATCATCAACCTGTTGCCATAGCAATCTATGCGATCAATAGCAGTGGCAATTTGCCAATGCGCGATCGCCAAATTGAAATTTCATCGATATTTTGGACAGATATCGCATCACGCGATCACCTATTAAACTTCTTTGCTAGTCATCGCGATCAGATTCATAGCTTGAAAATGCCATTGCCATTGGGCGCAAATGTACATACATGGTTTAGTAATGCAGGACGGCTAGAGTCAACTATGACTGATCCTTGGATGGTCAGAGCGATCGATATTGTCGGTGCTCTGCATGGTTTACCGATCGCCTGTGAGCCATTTACCTTTGCCCTCAGTGATCCCTATTGCAACTGGAATGATGGTGTTTTTGGAGTGAATGGCGATCGCGGTCAGCTTACAGTTAAACGTTATAGTAATGGTGATATGGCAAATCTGGCGATCGACTTTCAGGCAACGATCGCAGGTATTTCTGCGTTGATCTATGGCACTCAGGCGATCGGTGAACTTGTACATCAACAAAGCATTACTCAAATCACACCAGAAACCTGTGAGCGATTAGAAAAATGCTTTACACCATGTCTGATTTATAATCCTTTTAAGTTTTAACTATATAGCCTTTGTCAGGATAGTTTTGTTTTCCCGCC
>JBJTVM010000515.1:0-2185 GCA_046081205.1 Pseudanabaena sp.
GAACGCTTTGTCCCTCAAATCTAAAATCTATTTCTAAAAAAGTAGGAGCAGTTCATGAACTGCTCCTACTTTTTTAGAAATAGATTTTAGATTTGAGGGACAAAGCGTTCCTTAACAGGAAGCGGGGTGTACTCAGAAATAATGCGACGGAACTCGTCACCATCAAGAGTTTCATTCTCAACTAGAAGATCAACTACACGATCAATCGCTGTGCGATTTTCATACATGATCTGAAGTGCAGTTTGATAGCATTTCTGCACGATTTCGCGCACTTGCTGATCAATCTTGGCGGAAATATCTTCCGAATATTGTGATCCACCGCCCATGCTGCGTCCGAGAAACACCTCAGAGCTTTGACCTTCAAGGGCAAGTTGACCAATATTCGACATACCAAAACGAGTAACCATTTGGCGTGCCATGCCACTTACTTGTTGTAAGTCACCACCTGCTCCTGTAGTTATCTCCGCAGCACCAAACACCGCTTCTTCCGCAGCACGACCACCAAGGGCAGCAGTGATCCTTGCGAGGATTTGGCCACGGGAAATTAGGGTTTGTTCTTCGTCAGGGGTGAACCATGTCAATCCAGCCGCTTGACCTCTGGGAATTAGAGTTACCTTTTGAACAGGATCGTGATCCTTCATCAGAGTGCCAACGATCGCATGTCCAACTTCGTGATAAGCAATCAAACGCTTATTGCGACTATCGACAAGAGCTTTGCCTTCCAGACCAGCAATAATTCTATCCACTGCATCATCGATTTCTGCAATCGTCATCGCATCCTTACGACGACGAGCGGTGAGAATTGCAGCTTCATTAAGCAAGTTCGCAAGGTCAGCACCTGCAAAACCGGGGGTACGGCGAGCGATCGCTTCTAGAGAAACGTCAGGGCTAATCTTTTTATCGCGAGCATGAACATTTAAAACTTGTAAGCGACCTTTGATGTCAGGTGGGTCGACACCGATTTGGCGATCGAAGCGACCTGGACGTAATAGGGCTGAGTCAAGGACATCAGCGCGGTTAGTTGCAGCAATGACGATTACGCCAGAGTTGCCTTCAAAACCATCCATTTCCGTGAGAATTTGGTTTAGGGTTTGTTCGCGTTCATCGTTACCGCCACCGATGCCAGCGCCACGTTGACGACCGACGGCATCAATTTCATCAATAAAGATGATACAAGGTGCATTTTCCTTTGCTTTTTTGAACAAGTCACGTACACGGGATGCACCAACACCAACGAACATTTCTACGAACTCAGAACCAGAAACAGAGAAGAAAGGTACACCTGCTTCACCAGCGATCGCTTTAGCTAATAATGTTTTACCAGTTCCAGGAGGCCCAATTAGCAAAACGCCTTTAGGAATCTTTGCGCCAACCGCCGTAAAACGCTCAGGCTTTTTCAAGAAAGTTACAACTTCCTGTAGTTCTTCCTTAGCTTCTTCAATGCCAGCAACATCATCAAACATTACGCCCGTCTTGGCATCCATTGCAAAACGAGCCTTGGATTTACCAAAGTCCATTGCTTGTCCAGGACCACCCATCTGATTGGAGCGACGGAACAGGAAAAACAAGCCCGCAATTAAAGCGACTGGGAAAATTAAGTTACTAATAAAGCCCCAGATTGCTCCATTATTGCTAGGTGGATAAATGGCAAGATCCACACCACCTTCATTGAGTTTATTCATCAACTCAGGTGCATAGAGTGGCAAATCAACTCTAGCGCGTTGCTCTTTACCTTCAATTTGGGGATCGCTTGCTACGATTACCGCTGTGCGACCACCATCAAAAATGTCAACCTTACGTACCCGATGTTCATCAAGGTATTCAAGGAATCTTCCATAGGCGATGCGGGTATTTGCCGCATTCACAGTAGGACGGCTAGGGGCAGGACGGGCAATTAAAGTCTGCCAGCCAAAAAAGCCGATGATCGCTATGGGTAGTAACCACAGCAGTGCAGTTCTCCAAGAGGATTTCATATAGCAAAGAGCCTAGTTTTCAAAATAATTTCTTAACTAAACTTAACTTACCATGATCCTCAATCAATGGGATCGCGCGATCGCAAATATCTATCAAAAGGAAAGCGCCCTCAGCTAGCGTGAGTCCGATATCTGTATCTGCTCCAATGGATCGGGTTTCATATTTGGGTAGTACTAAAAATCATAGTAAGGATGGGCGGCGCTTCGCGCCG
>JBJTVM010000516.1:0-4084 GCA_046081205.1 Pseudanabaena sp.
ACGTTTCAGCACCTATCCCTCATTAGCTGACCAGTGCCGCCAAGCGCATCCCCCCCTCTCTTGTGGGATTTGCCTAAAGCGCCAATAGACTAGCCACAGCAGAAGCAATACGATTGAGGTACGGGGCTGGGTCAAGAGCGACCCAACCATCGCCCGATGAAACCATGATCTCAAAGTGCAAATGGGGCCCCGTTGAACGTCCTGTTGAACCGACAATGCCAATTTGTTGACCTTGAGCAACACTTTGACCTTGATAAACATAGATGGCTTCTAAGTGGGCATACCTTGTACCTGTGGGGCCATGATCGAGTTCGACAAGGTTGCCATAGCCACCGCCCCATCCTGCATATTCGACCCGACCTGATTTGGCGGCGAGTACGGGAGTGCCAAAAGGTGCGCCGAGGTCAATGCCACTATGAAAAGACCAAATACCTGTCACAGGATTAATGCGCCAGCCATAGTTAGAGGTGACTGGCACAGCGTAGGGTAGCGGATAGCCACCTGTTTGCATAATGACCGTAGGATTGTCTGAGCCTCTAGAATCGATCGCAGGATTGAAAGGAACAGGATCGGGCTTCCAGATTGCTCCAGGGACAAATACGACTTTGGGCTTGCGTTGACAGCCATTACGCTCGAAAAGGACATCAGCCCGAATCTTAAATTTTTTGGCAACGGTGGTGTAGTTCTCGTCGTTTTGGAAGCGATAGGTCAAGCCGTCTAGGGGCGGAATTGATAGAGTTTGACCAACCTTGACTTCACCGTTACGGACTTCTGGGTTCAGCCCCATCAAGGTTGCAGTCTTAAGTTCGTATTGCTTAGCGATCGACTCAAGGGTTTCACCTTGCTTGACTTCATGCTCTGCAAGATCGTCAAGGGTTGGTTTACCACAAAGCTCTTCGGCTTCTTTCGCATTGGGTTGATCAATGGGAGGAGATGGGGCTGAAGTAGTTGCGAGTATGGCTGAGGGAAATAAACTAGCGATCGCACTGGTGATTAGAACTGGGAGCAGGGATATTTTCCAAGACGGCTTCATGGAGTGTTACTTGAGAGATATATGAAAAATATGCGAGTAAGTAAGAGGCTAAATTTGTGATTTGATAAAAAAGTAACAAAAGATGAAGAATTGCGACAAAAATCTTCACACAAGAAATGCTTAGATATTTTCGCAGCGATCGTCCCCATATAGACACTACCGATCTGGTGAAATTACAGCAATTACCGATCAAACAAACCAAGAATTTCTTGGAAAGAGTTGCAAAGCATTATTTCCCACAAATTTCTTGCTCGGGATTGAGTGCAAAGCGCTGTAGATAGTTGTGTATTATTCGCTAATTTTTTGGATTGGCGACAAGAATGTACGCAATTGCAAGTCTAATCTTTATCTGAAATTACGCAAACAACACATTTTTTAAGATCATGACAAATTCACTGGCTTCTGTTAGTAAAGAGCAACTACATACATTCCTCGATATTGCTACTGAAGCCGCCTGTGCGGGAGGTGCAGTTCTAAACTCCTATTGGGGAAATCTTAAAGAAATCGAAGAAAAACGCCCAGGAGATTTGGTAACGATCGCCGATAAACAATCGGAAGCAATGGTTCTCTCTATTTTGCAAAGACATTTTCCTGATCATGGAATTTTGGCAGAAGAATCGGGTGTATTGGGAAATACCGAAAGTCGATATTTATGGGCGATCGATCCTTTGGATGGCACAACTAATTATGCTCATCAATATCCATTTTCATCGGTGTCGATCGCTTTATTAATAGATGGAATTCCTTCTGTAGGTGCAATTTACGATCCTTTTCGTGATGAAATATTTCGAGCAGCCACAGGCTTAGGTGCAACTCGTAATCGTTTACCAATTCATGTTTCTAGGACTACAGAACTTAGTCGGAGTTTACTCGTCACTGGCTTTGCTTATGATCGCACTCTTGTTGAAGATAATAACTATGCGGAGTTCTGCCATTTCACGCATATCACCCAAGGCGTGAGGCGGGGCGGCTCGGCGGCAATGGACTTAGCCTATGTAGCATGTGGTCGTCTAGATGGATATTGGGAGCGAGGTTTATCGCTGTGGGACTTGGCTGCGGGTGTAGTGATTGTGCGTGAGGCGGGTGGCGTGGTCACTGCTTACGATGGCAGTGAGCATATTCCCAAGTCTGGAAGGTTGCTTGCTACTAATGGTCACTTGCATGAGCAAATGGTTGCCGAGTTAGCATTAGTTAAGCCTTTGCCATTTAAGTTTCCATTTGGACGCTAGGTTTTTTTTGGTGGTGCTGCTTCGCACCACCAAAAATCTTGTCCTTAGCTACAAAGCATAAAAAATGCTGCTTTGCACCATTTTTTATGTTGGGGTTGGGAAACGTTCCATAAGGTAGCAAAGACAATCTTGACGCACAATGTCGGTATTAAGGCTGAGCATTGACGGCATTACAGATGCTTTTAAAAGAATTTCGCCATTTTCAATTTGGAAATAGCGATCGCCTTTTTCTTCACCCTCTTCACTCACAGCAGACAAATAGGCTTTCTCCGTTTTTGCTTTGCCAAAGCTTGTCCTAATTGGCAATTCACAAAAATTTAAGCAATCCATACCACTAGGGAAAGTAATGTCATCATCAGGCTCGCCCGTAAAGCTGAAATTAATTTCTTCTGGGACTTTGACGATCGCCACTGTATGAAACAAATCAATATCAGCGATTGCCGAATCAGACAAATTATCAAAACTATCGAGATGCAGACAAGTTTCTACATATTCCATTGCATGAGCCGTGCCAGCGGGGATGTCAGGCTGTCCGCATTCTATAACGATCGCAGGGCAAAATTTACCAAAGGCATAGGATTGCACCGTCTTGGGGCTGGTGTAATACACCACCGTTTTATCGAATAGCCGCGCTAAATGTCGAGAATGCTTATCTAAGTGGGTAATGCAGCCATAGTGAGGGTTTTTGCCCGTATTATTGTGGATATCGATGCTGGCGAATACTCCACGCGATCGCATTTCGGCAATTACTTTTTGCGCCATGATTTGCTCTGGTAATGGCTCTGATACATCCTCGATTTGCCAAATGCGATTGTAATCAGGCTGGTTGGTTAAATGCCTTTGGCGATATCTCGCACCTTCGATATTGCCAATAAATAATGAAAGCGATCGCGGTAGCTTTTTGTGTTGATATTTGCGAAGTAACTCGCGCATCGCCAACCAACTGGTTGTTTCATTGCCATGTAACAAAATCGAAACAAATAATGCAGGTTGGCGATCGCCTTCTAGGTGGATCAATGTGGGGCGATCAAGTAATTGCCAAAGCTGCGTAGATTCAAGCTCTAGCAAGCCATCTGGTAGGCGATCGAAAATATCAAGCATAGAAATATTCATATAGAGACGGCGCATAGCACCGTCTCTATTAAACCAAAAGGCACGCATAGCGTGCCTTTTGGTTTTTAAAAACAATTTAGGCGCACCAATTGGTACGCCTAAATCGAAATGCATGATAAAGAATAATTGCACTTAACGAAAAATAAACAAGAATCTTATCTAACTAAATAAATAATTATAAAAACTATAAAATTAGTAGGTAAGACCCATGCTGCGGCTGGTTTCAGCACCAAGATAGACACGGACGCTTAGGAAGTCAGTGGGGCAAGCTGTTTCGCAACGCTTGCAACCAATACAGTCCTCGGTACGGGGAGAAGAAGCGATTTGAGCCGCTTTACATCCATCCCAAGGAACCATTTCCAAAACATCACAAGGACAGGCACGCACGCATTGTGTGCAGCCGATACAGGTGTCATAAATTTTGACTGCATGCGACATATTGCTATTGCTCCAATCAATATATGTACCTATTTAGGCACGGGATGTTTAAAACCAAGTTTATCGTAGAGGTTTACATTCGACGCTCAGATTGTGAGATAACTTAAAACAAATTAATATTTGAGACTGCAATCAAGTTTTTCTATCAAGCTCTTGCTAGTGGGGCAACCGCTACATCAGTTTCGCTCTGCCTTTATTTGGGTTCGATGCCCTACGCAAAGCTTTCATTAAACGTGAATTCGATACAGCGCTTTGCGCTTACTTAAAACCC
>JBJTVM010000517.1:0-2389 GCA_046081205.1 Pseudanabaena sp.
CTATGAATTCATTTTGGTGAATGGAACCAAGATGAGTTCTTCTAAAGGGGTCGGTTCTAGTGCTAAGGAAATCGCCGATTTATTACCACCCGAACTACTACGTTTCTTGATGTTACGGACACAACCTCGCAGTGTGATCAATTTCTCACCGAACTACGACACAGTTACCCGTCTATTCCGTGACTATGACACCTTGATTGATAAATATCAGGCTGATACAGTCAAAGACGAAAAGGCTCTAGAGGATTTGGTTCCTTTAGTCTATTCACAACTGAATACCGATGAGCAAGTTACAGGCTATCAAGCCTTTGATTTCAGCACCCTAATTTCCTTACTGCAAATCCCTCACCTCGACCTCGAAGCTGAAATCGCTGCCAGAAGTGCGAACCCACTTAGCGATCACGATTGGGAAGTTATCCGCGATCGCATCCGCGTCGGCAAAAAATGGTTGCAAGACTATGCCGATGAAGAAGAGAAACTAGTTCTCTATCTAGACTCGATGCCTGAGAAAGCGGCAATCCTCACCACTGAGCAAGTAACCTATCTTGAAGCATTAGTGGCTAATCTCGCTGGTGATATTAGCTGGGAAGGTGAAGCTTTACAAACGCTATTATTTAGCACTTCTAGACAGACTGAAGTTTCTCAAAAGAGTGCTTTTGCAGCAGTTTATTACACTTTCTTAAATAAGGAACGGGGTCCCAAAGCAGGAAGTTTACTTTCTTATTTAGAGAAGGATTTTGTAATTCAACGTATTAAAGAAGCGATCGCTTTAAATCTCGCAACTAGTAGTTCATAAAAAAATTGCGCTTCGCGCCGCTTTTAAAAATTTTTCTGGGGTTTAATTTAACGTGAACTCGATATAGCCTGTATCAGGCTAGTGAAGTACAGGTTTGTCTCCCCGCCTTCGGCGGGGAAACAAACCTATGTACCTCGCTTGATTGAAAAACGCTATATAGCCATTTTAGAGTGCTTTATACGCCGCAAATGGCAAAAAACGGGAAGAATCACATACCGATTCTTCCCGTTTTTTTGCTTTCGTCGCACTGACGTTAATTTAGTGCAAAGCGCTGTATCGTTCATAAAAAAGCATCGCTACGCGCCGCTTTTAAAGATTTTACTAAGTTTTAATTTAGAGCAAAGCACGGTATCTATGAAAAGGTATTATGATAATGATTATCATTATTTTGTAATCAAATATAAAAATGTCTCAGCCAAACTCTGCAAAATTGAACTCAAAGCTCTCTACCAAAAAAAGCTTGAGGCTTTCTTCAGCTTTTAGTGCGGCTCTGATGGCGATCGCAGCTAGTCTTGTTTCCTGCACTGTGACTACTGATGCGAATAAACCTGTGAGTAGCCCTACCGCAACTGCTCAAACCACATCATCCCCAGTAGCCAAAACAGAAGAACTGCCCCTAGTTGTAGCAAGCAACTCCGTAGCCTGTGGTTTGGCTAGGCAAATTGCAGGAGATACGATTAATCTCAAATGCTTAATTGAGTCAGGAGCTGATCCTCATGTCTATCAGCCGAATCCCGAAGATCGCAAAGCGATCGATTCCGCAAAGCTAGTGATTTATGGTGGTTATGACTTTGAACCTAGCATAATCAAACTGATCAATGCTAGTTCCAATACAGCCCCCAAAGTAGCCGCTAATGAGGTCGCAGTACCTAACCCGATCATGACGGCAGATGGTCATAGCCATAGTCACGATCATGATCATGATCACGACAAAGAGAAAAAAACTGGCGAAAAAGTAGCCGATCCCCATGTTTGGAATAATGCTCAGAATGGAATTAAGATTGCTCAGTCGATTAGTAAGAGCTTGATAGCACTCCGTCCAGATCAAGCGGAAGCCTATACTAAAAACACTGCCAAGCTCGTTAGCGAACTAGAACAGATCGATGTTTGGATTAAGGCTCAAATTGCCACAATTCCTGCAAATTCTCGGAAGCTGATCACTACCCATGATGCTCTGGGTTACTACGCTCAAGCCTATGGAATTCCTGTTGAAGGTGCTTTGAATGGACTTAGTACCGATGAGCAGCCCACCCCAACTAGAGTCAAAGAACTGGTGAATGTAATCAAATCCAGTCAAGTACCAACTATTTTTGCCGAAGTGTCCATCAATCCCAAATTGATTACTACTGTTGCGAGGGAAGCAAATGTCAAGGTTTCTGAACGGGAACTCTTTGCTGATGGTCTAGGGGCAAAGGGCAGTGAAGCTGAAACCTATGCAGGTATGTTGATCGCCAATACGCGCACAATTGTCGAGGGTTTAGGCGGCAAGTACACCCCCTTTCAGTTAAAAACACCTTAAACATGAGATATACAGCGCTTTGCGCTGTAATACCAAAGCACAAAATGGCTACGCCATTTTGTGCTTTGGTATTA
>JBJTVM010000518.1:0-6855 GCA_046081205.1 Pseudanabaena sp.
GGCGAGCTTTCAAAAAACCGATTTTTACAGTCAGAATTGGTGTACTTAAATATATTTATGAGTTGCCACGATTTTTGTTAGACTAGGAAAAGTGTTTGAAGGCAATTGACAATAAATCTTCCAAACTCACCTACAAAACTAATCACCCCATCTTTTGTCTCGGAGATAACCACACTATGGCTCAGATGTACTACGACACGGACGCAAATCTTGAATTTCTAGCAGGTAAGACAGTTGCAATTATCGGCTATGGTTCTCAGGGTCACGCCCATGCCCTTAACCTAAAAGAAAGCGGCGTGGATGTCATCGTGGGGTTATATCAAGGCAGTCCCTCATGGCAAAAAGCAGAATCCGAAGGTCTAACTGTTAAGACTGTTGCGGACGCAGCAGCTGCAGCAGACCTAATTATGATTTTATTGCCTGACGAAACTCAAAAAGCAATCTACGCTACCGAAATTGCTCCAAATCTTAAAGCTGGAGATACTTTAGCTTTTGCACATGGTTTTAATATTCACTTCGCACAAGTCGTTCCTCCTGCTGATGTCGATGTGATCATGGTCGCTCCTAAAGGCCCTGGACACTTGGTACGTCGTACCTATGCTCAAGGTCAAGGCGTTCCTGCATTATTTGCAGTCTATCAAGATGCGACTGGACATGCTCGCGATCGCGCGATGGCATATGCTAAAGGCATCGGCGGCACACGCGGCGGCATTCTCGAAACTACTTTCCGTGAAGAGACTGAAACCGATCTATTCGGTGAACAAGCAGTACTTTGCGGTGGTCTCTGCGCTCTTATCAAAGCAGGTTTTGAAACCCTTGTGGAAGCTGGCTATCAGCCCGAACTCGCTTACTTCGAGTGCTTGCATGAAGTAAAGCTGATTGTGGATTTGGTTGTTGAAGGTGGTATGTCGAATATGCGTTACAGCATCTCGAATACGGCTGAATATGGTGACTATACCCGTGGTCCTCGTGTAGTTAATGAGCAGACCAAAGCTGAAATGAAGAAAATTCTTTCAGAAATTCAATCTGGTCAATTTGCTCGCGAGTTTGTTCTTGAGAATCAATCTGGCAAACCAGGATTCACCGCAATGCGTCGTCAAGAAGCCGAGCACCAAATCGAGGCTGTCGGTAAAGATCTCCGCGCTATGTTTAGCTGGTTGAAGAAAATTTAATTAAAACCGCCATTTGCGGATTGCTTCGCAAGCCGCAAATGGCAAAAAATGGTAACAATCGCTTAGCGATTGTTACCATTTTTTGCTCTCGTCGAACTGAAGTTAAAAAAAGCGGTGCTTAGCACCGCTTTTTTTAATTTTCAATTACCGGAACTTGTGGATTATTGGGTGAGTTGGGCTTATTTTTGATTTGCATATAGGCTTCTACGGTTTTGACTGCTAGAGGGGCGGCGATCGCACTACCACCACCACCACCTGCATTTTCACCAAAAACGGTCACTACAATTTCAGGCTTTTCGTAGGGAGCGTAGACCGTAAACCATGCATGGTTTGGGCGGGGCGGATCTTGAGCCGTACCAGACTTACCAGCCATGGCAATTTCCGCCGAATTTAGAGGCGCAGCTGTCCCATACTCAAATACGGATCTCAAAGACTTTTGCAGAGCCGCCAAATTAGTAGGGGATATGTTCAAAGACTGTCGCCACTCCCTTGCCTCATTATCTTCAAGAAGCAAATGGGGCCTAATTTTAAACCCACCATTTGCAACAATAGCCGTCATCATTGAGACTTGGACAAGATTAGCTTGGACATCACCCTGTCCAATGGACATATTTAAAGTATTACCAACATACCAAGGTTCACCGATGACGCGCTTTTTCCACTCTTCATCGGGAACAGTGCCTTTCGATTCTTCCTCTTTAATTTCGATACCTGAATATTCGCCATAGCCATATTTATGTGACCATAGAGCGAGATCTTTTTCGCCAACACGCATACCTACTTGTCCAAAGAAAGTATTACTGCTGTATGCCATCGCCTCCGAAAATCCAATCGTACCAAATCCTGCCTTGTTGTGATCCCAAAACTGAAAGCCGCCCAAGTCAAGGTATGGATAGGTTGGTAAAACATCATTGATGCCATATTTGTTGGTTTCTAAACCAGCAGTCATAGTTACGACTTTGAAGGTACTTGCGGGCGGATATACCTGCAAGACTCTATTGACAAAAGGATGATCCTTTTCTTGTAAGCGTTTCCATGTTGCCTCGGAAATCTTTCCTGAGAACAGATTAGGATCAAAGGCCGGATGGCTAACCATAGCAAGGATTTCGCCATTGTTAGGATTCATAGCAATAATCCCGCCTTGCTGATCCCCTAAAATCTTCTCAACGGCTTTTTCTAGATCTAAGTCAATCGTCATTTTGACAGCATTGCCTGCTTTCGGTGGCTTTTGTCCTAAAACTCGCAGTACCTTTCCAAAAGCATCGACCTCTACCTGCTGACCGCCCCACTCACCCCGTAGCTGATTTTCAAAAGCATATTCCACACCAGCTTTACCGATTACATCTCCTGGGCGATAACCTTTTTCGCGTAATTTAGGTAATTCTTCGGCAGTTAGTTCACCTGTATAACCCAACACATGAGCTGCAATATCGCCATTGGGGTAATAGCGCACAGCTTCAGGCTCAACTTTCACCCCAGGTAATTCGAGGCTATGCTCAGATAGCACGGTGACTAGCTTAGGACTAATTGATGTAGAGACTCTGACTAGGTTGGGCGAGTTGTAGCCTTCCTGTTCAAGTTTGTCTGTAATCGTTTGCGCCGAAATTCCAGTTAATCCTGCTAAACGATTAATAATTGGTTCCCATTTGTCCTTGGTTTGAGCGATCGGCCAGAGATACACCACATGCGCTAATCGGCTTGAGGCAAGAATATTACCTTTGCGATCAAAAAGCCGTCCTCTTTCTGGAGGCTTGGCAATTAGTCTGATCCGATTGTTTTCTGCAAGTTGTTGGTTGCGATCGCCCTCAATGAGCTGCAAATAAAAAAGCCGCCCACCTAAAATCCCGATTAGCACCAGTACGCTTAACAAAAATAAAATAGCGGCTCGCATCCCCTTTCCCATGGTGCGGGTGTTTTCAGTGGGATTAAAAGGGGAGTTTTGTCGTTGCGTAAAAGTCATACTGCTTAGGAAAGATTTTAAGAAAGAATTTTTCGCTAGAATAATATTTAGATCTATTGTATGGCGATCGTGAATTTAATTAATTCCATTGCATGTTTCGTGAATATCTTTATTATTCACAAGGTACAAAAGCAAGCTACAGCAGTCTTTCAGAGGAGTTAAAAGTCCGTGATTGTGACCCCTGTGCGTTCAGTAGTACGAAAGTGGAGTAATCTCAGTTTTACTTCAACCCTCTATCTGGCACCAGTATTAGACTTGTTGCTTAAAGAGGTGCCGTCAGAATGGCATCCAGAGTTGAGGTTGGGTTTGCAAGAAGCTTTAGTCAATGCCGTCAAACACGGCAACTCTCTTGACCCAAGCAAGCAAATTACTGTCAAATTTTCGATTGTGTCGCAAATGTACTGGTGGGTGATCACCGATCAGGGAAATAATTTGCAATCCTCTGGCGGCTCACAAGATGATCCTACCCCCTGTCATGACTTGGAATGCGGTAGGGGATTTTATATATTACACAAGATTTTTGAACATGTGCATTGGGATAGTGCTACACATCGTTTGACTTTGTGCAAACGTATTGATCGACTTAGTAAACCGATGATTGTTTGATCATTTAAAGCCTAGAACCAATAATACCAATTCACAGAAGTGCGGCTACACTTCTGTGAATTAAAAAACAAACCCTTACAGGGTTTTGAAAGCACAAAACGGCGTAGCCATTTTGTGCTTTGGGATAAAAAAGGCGGCACGAAGTGCCGCCTTTTTTATTGGCGATCACTATAATAGTTAGAATCAATCAAAATCAAGCTAGCAATTTTTATTGCCGCATCCTACGCATAAAAAAACACCAAAATTTGTTTTCCTAAAGACAAAACCGCATATTTGACATATAAGTTTAAAATAAGATTATAAAAATCTTAACAATTATCTTTGCTAAGGCGAAATTAAACATATGACTCCGATGACATTATTAGCTGAAGCTCCAGTAGAACGTGTAGGTCATATCGATGGTGAAATAGATTGTGAAAACTTGCGGGAATGTGATGCGATCGTTGATGTGTGGATTCCGGAGTGGTTGAGAAGTTGTTGGGAGAAATCGCAAAGGGGTGAAAGTTTAGAGAATGAAGATATCGTTGGACGAGCTCTAGATTTTGCATATAAACTACATGATGGACAATGCCGCGCATCTGGAGAACCATATATACTGCATCCGATCGCAGTTGCCGCCATCCTCAAAGATTTAGGGGGTAGTGATGTAATGATCGCCGCAGGATTTCTGCATGATGTTGTTGAGGATACCGATGTATCCTGTGAGCAGATCGAAGATTTTTTTGGCAAAGAAGTTCGTCAATTGGTGGAAGGGGTAACCAAGTTATCGAAACTGAGTTTTGAGAGTAAGACTGAAAGTCAAGCCGAAAATTTTCGACGCATGTTTCTGGCGATGGCGCAGGATATTCGCGTGATTATCGTCAAGCTTGCTGATCGCCTGCACAATATGCGAACCCTGCAACATCTGCGACCTGAGAAGCAAGTTCTGATTTCGAGAGAGACGAGAGAGATTTTTGCGCCTTTAGCAAACCGTTTGGGTTTAGGGCAAATCAAATGGGAACTCGAAGATATTGCTTTTAAGTATATTGAGCCAGAAAAATATCAAATAATGGAGTCTCTCGTTGCTGATACCCGCGAGAGTCGCCACGAACAATTAGTAGAAGTGACTCGGGTATTAGCTGAACGCCTAGAGACAATGGGTATTGATGATTTTGATATTAGTGGTAGGCCGAAACATTTGTATGGCATTTATCGCAAGATGGAACGCCAAAAGAAACAATATAACGAGATTTATGATATCCAAGCTGTAAGGGTGATCGTCAATACAAAAGAGGAATGTTATCGAGTTCTGGCGGTCGTACACGATTATTTTTGTCCAATTCCTGGTCGGTTTAAAGACTACATCGGCTTACCTAAGCCCAACCGTTATCAGTCCTTGCATACGGCGGTAATTGGGCCAAAGGGGCAACCTGTGGAAGTGCAAATTCGCACTTGGGAAATGCATCACATCGCTGATTATGGGATTGCAGCCCATTGGAAATATAAAGAAAGTAATTCGACTAGCAAGCCACTCAAGGGTGATGATCAGAAATTTACATGGTTGCGTCAGTTGGTGGAATGGCAACGTGAACTGAAAGATCCTCAAGAATATCTTGATAGCGTCAAGGAAGATTTATTTGATAGTGAAGTTTATGTATTTAGTCCCAAAGGAGATGTGTACTGTTTACCTCGTGGCGCAACACCTGTAGATTTTGCCTATCGTGTGCATACAGAAGTCGGTAATCATTGCTCAGGTGCATTGGTAAATAATGTGATGGTTCCCTTGCATCGTCCACTTAAGCATGGCGATATTGTCACGATCCTCACCCAGAATAATGCCCATCCCAGTACTGATTGGATTAATTTTGTAGCGACAAGTTCGGCAAAAAGTCGAATTCGCCAATGGTTTAAGCGATCGCGACGTGATGAAAATCTTGCCTTAGGACGCAGTGCCTTAGAACGTGAACTTGGTAAAAATGGTTTAGAGACATTGCTTAAATCCGATCAGATGCAGAAGCTTGCTGAGCGATGTAACTACCACAATGTTGAGGATCTGCTTGCAGGTATTGGCTATGGGGAAACTTCTGTCAATGCCGTAGTTAATAAACTGCGTGAACATCAACATCATGATCGTGACTTGAATCTTCAAAAGTATGAAGCACGCCATGAACCTACCCATAGTCAAAGCTCCAAATCACCAATTTTAGGCTTAGAGGGCATGGTTTACTCGATCGCAGGTTGCTGTGCACCTCTGCCTGGGGAACCAATTACAGGGGTGGTGGCATTGGGTAGCAATCGTGGTATCACCATCCATCGTCATGATTGCCATAATTTAGCGAATATCCCTAGCGATCGCCTGTTGCATGTGGGTTGGAATCAGCAGAAAGAAAATGATCAGACTCAAACCTATCCCATTGATATTCGGGTAGAAGCGATTGATCGGGTGGGGATATTGCGCGATATTTTAACTCGCCTCTCCGACAACAAAATCAATGTGCGCAGGGCAAATGTACAGACCAGAAAAGGCAAGGCAGCAATCATTGATTTAAGTATTGATATTAGTGATCGCCATCAATTTGATCGAGTTTGCAGTCAAATCAATAAACTATGTGACACCCTTTCGGTTTCGCGTCTTGTTGCTGAATAAGATCAACTGGCACTGGTCATCTAAAACGTGATCGACGTATTTCCGCCTTTTTTATCGGCTTGAAATGGACGTTTCAGCACCTATCCCTCATTAGCTGACCAGTGCCGATCAACTCACAAAAGTATTGCCGCACTTCTGTGAATTAAAAAACAAACCCTGTAAGGGTTTTGAAAGCACAAAATGGCTAAGCTATTTTGTGCTTTGGTATAAGAGCAGTAATTCTCATTATGAAACCGATTTTTGTGTTTCCAGCGCCGAAGGCGCTGAAAACACAAAAATCGGTTTTTTGAAAGCCAACCAACGGTTGGCTTTCAAAAAACCGATTTTTATAATGAGAATTGCTGGTATAAGAGTTTTAAAAAGACAAAATGGCGCAGCTACTTTTTCTTTTGATATTAGAGAAGGAGCAAAAATCATGAACTTTCAAACTATTGATCTGAGTCCAGTCATTACTTTAACTCGCGAAGAGTTCATCAAGCTCTGTGCAGCAA
>JBJTVM010000519.1:0-3732 GCA_046081205.1 Pseudanabaena sp.
CGGCGCGAAGCGCCGCCACTCATATTTTGGGCTTTAAATTACTATAGCGTCTGAATTCTATAAAGGTCGGTTTTGCCATCCATTATAAAATGGCAATTGCTATCCAAACAATTACTGAAAACATGAAATCAGACTTAAAAAATGTGACGATCATTGGCTCTGGTGCGTGGGGATCAGCACTCGCAACTTTAGTTCAAACCAATCAACATCATGTGCAAGTTTGGTCTCGCCAAAGTCAATTATCTTTAGCAGAAATGGTTAGTAATAGTGATGCCATCATCTCCGCAGTATCAATCAAAGGGGTAAGAACGATCGCCGAAAAATTACGAACAGCAAAACTTCAGCCCCATGCGGTTGTAGTCAGTGCTACCAAGGGGCTAGAGCCAGTTACCAGACTAACACCATCACAAATTTGGCGATCGCTACTTCCCGATCATCCGCTTGTAGTGTTGTCGGGACCAAATCTTTCTAAAGAAATCATGATGGGGAAACCTGCGGCAACAGTGGTAGCAAGTACTGATGCATTTGCAGCCCAATTCATCCAAAATATTTTTGCATCCAGAAATTTTCGTGTTTATACAAATTCCGATCCCATTGGGGTAGAGTTAGGTGGGACGCTCAAAAATGTGATTGCGATCGCCGTTGGGGCTTGTGATGGATTAAATTTAGGTACAAATGCCAAATCTGCATTAATCACGCGATCTTTAATTGAAATTATTCGCGTTGGCGTTTATTTCGGGGCGCAACCTGAAACATTTTGGGGCTTATCGGGCTTAGGCGATCTCTTGGCAACTTGTAATAGCAATCTCAGTCGCAATTATCAAGTGGGCTATGCGATCGCGCAGGGTATGAGTCTGGAAGAGGCGATCGCGAATGTGCAAGGTACTGCTGAGGGCGTAAATACGGCGAACGTGTTAATTGAAATTAGCGATCGTGAAAAAATTAATGTACCCGTATCTCGCTATGTTTATCGATTGCTGAAAGGAGAAATTACATTGCAAGAAGCACTGGAGGGGCTAATGGAAAGAGATCTGAAATCAGAAAACTTAGAAAATCGCGAATTACCTGTATAGCAATGAAAGCTCTACTAGTAAAAGTTCTACTAAGGACATAAAACCCAGATAGGCAGAGGGGGCACGAAGCGCTGTCTCTATCTATCTGGGTTTCAATTTGTTCTAGCTATCTCTTCCATTGGCATACAATACCAATTCACAAAAGTGTAGCCACACTTCTGTGGATTGGTATTACACTGAAAACAAACTGAGTTCTTACCACTTGTTATACTTGTATGTTGTGAGATTCTCCTGCTGAAGATTTATGAAAAAGTTTCGGGCTGTGTTGAGTTTTACACTTGGGTTGGTATACCCGCTTGGTCAAACATTCCTTGTACTTTCACCGATGGAAGGAAGCAAAGAGAATATGATGAGTGGAATATTAGATTTTCTACCTCCGACCGATCCTCTATAGCTGAAAATGGAACCGATCCTAAGGTGGTGACTCTTTCACCTACGGAGCAGGCGGAATTAGACCGTATGACCCAGACAGGACAAGCGATCGCAAATGATCCGAGACTCCTACAGGAAATTGAAAAAATGATGGCTCAGGATGAGGAAACCTATAGACGCACAGGAAAAAAGCCGAATGCAGAGGAGATTTTGGCGATGGTTGAGCGCTTGCGACAACAGGGAGTTCTGCCGCCTGAGGATCAAGTTCCAACCCTTAATCCCGATTTGCAAAGAAAGTTAGATTCAGTAAGTAAGCCCGACTATTCTAACCTTAGAAGGTTTACAGACATTAATCATTTGAAAGATGAGATGAGTTACAGTTTTAATGGGGGGACTTTCAATGTTTCTTGGGATTTACGTCGTGTCAATCAACGCTGAAAAGTCGAAAAGACAATGTGAAACTTCACCCATTTCAGTAGATGATCGAATGATCCATGGAAAACCCAAAAATGTTGTGGCGGGCTTTACCCACAACAACATTTTTGGGTTCAGTTATTTTGTGTAAGTCCCTTAAATATGACTAAATCAACATTATTTAGAAATAGTAATAATCGCCATGTAGTTTCAGCAGCATGGCTCAATACTCATCTCTACGATCCACAACTCGTAATTGTAGACTGTCGATTTTCGCTAACAAATCCTGAATTGGGGCTTAATCAATATCAAGAGAGTCATATTGAGGGAGCCTATTTTCTAGATCTCAATAGTGATCTGTCTAGTTCGGTGCAAAAGCATGGAGGTCGTCATCCTTTGCCCGATATCGATCAGCTTGCCGCCAAGCTATCACAAATAGGCATAACTTCAAACGAAACAATGATAGTTGTCTATGATGATTCGCGTTTTGCCTTTGCGGCAAGACTCTGGTGGTTATTGCGCTATATGGGACATGAACATGTAGCAGTTCTGGATGGAGGATTTGCTGGATGGCAAGCTCAGAACTATAAAACCAATTCTGCTATTCCATTGGTTAGAACTGGGAAGTTTATCCCTAATATTCAACCCGAATTGGCAGTTGATATTGAAACTGTAAAATTACGTAAAGATTTGCCTGAAGTTGTTTTAATTGACTCGCGAGAAGGCGATCGTTATCGGGGTGAACGCGAACCCATCGATCCGATCGCTGGTCATATCGAAGGTGCAGTTAATTATCCTTGGATGGAAGTTACCAACGAGCAAGGTTTTGTCATTGAGAATCAAGGCGATCGCTGGCAGAAAGTGAAAAATGCTCAAGAAGCGATCGTCTATTGTGGTTCGGGGGTGACAGCTTGCGTTAATTTGCTATCACTGAAGCTAGCAGGAATTGGGACTGGCAAGCTCTATGCAGGCAGTTGGAGTGATTGGTGTTCATATATGTAAGAGTTTGGCAACAGGGCAACATTTTGGCAACCTGCTAAAATGATTCGCAGCTTTTAATAACTTTAAAAATAACCATCAAAAATAAGCGTTTATGACTCAAGAGCCAATCTTACTGCCTGATCATTTAGAAGATACTGTCGAGCAGGCGATCGCTGCGATGCATCAAGCGATCGCCGATGGAGCTACTCGTGTCATTGCCGATCTGCGATTTCCTGAACTTAAAGCATTGCCCATCGCCTATGAAGTTGCAGTTAGTTTTAATCAGCGCTATGGCAATGCATGGCAAGCCATTTTCTCGGACGCAGGGGCGGCGGCTCTAGCAAAGCGTGAATGGACCGATCTAGAAGTGTCAGTACGTGGTGTCAACGAGGGACGCAGAGCCATTCGCGAAGAAGATCAAGCATTTCTCTTAATTGAGCCTACTTCGGTGGAAGTCGAGCAAGTGGAGAAACTAGTACAGTTAGCAGGCGATCGCCCGTTTGTAATGCTCAATCCTCGCCTTGAAAACAACGAGGTAGGATTGGGGCTAGCCGCAAGACAAATGCGCGATCGCTTTTTAAATACTTTTGAGACTGCCTATTACATCAAACCGCTAGAACTGGGTGCATTATGGCGCTGCTATCCGCAAACATGGCAAGTCTGGCAACAAACTGAGGAGGGAATGCAACAACTTGCCGAAGTTGCTCAACGACCATCTAGTGATGACATTGATCGCTTGTTTCGCCAAAAGACTGGTAAGCAATCAGGTTCATTTTTAGGTCGTTTGCAACAGTTTTTAATCGCTCTAGCAAGATAAGAACTCTTTTCTCTCATTTGCATTCACCAGCAATCCAGAAATTATTATTATAAAAATCGTTTTTTTAAGCCCGCC